>DNLQ01000263.1 GCA_003488415.1 Ruminococcus sp.
AAGAAAAAGAAGAAAAAACGGACAGTTGGCCAGCGCCTCAGAGGATTGTTCCCGGAAAGGGGCGACAGTTTCCTTGAGGTAATAAGAAAAACCGTGTTCCTTGCTTCACTGGTAGCTATAGTGGTCTGCGGATACCTTGTGGCAGATTACTACCTTGCACTCTGGAAGAACAGCCGTGAGAACAATGAGTTATACAACATCTATTGGCAGAACGACGAGAAGCCCTGGAACGAAGCTCCGGAACCGGAACCTGTTGACGATACGCTCACTCTTCTTCCGCAGGCTCAGGAGCTCCTTGACATAAATCCGGATGTTGTGGGATATATGACTATCCCGTCAAAGGATGGCTCAGATCCCATAGTTGCTCTGCCGGTGATGCAGTCAAGGGACAATTCAAAGTATCTGACAAAGAGCGTCTACGGCGGCGAGTCGATAGCGGGTGCTCTGTTCCTGGACTGGCGCTGCAAGTACGACAAGGTGCTTGACGGAAAGCGCTATATCGAAAACTCGGGCAATCAGGTAGTATACGGTCATAATATGAATGACGGCAGTATGTTCGGAAGTCTGAGAAACTACAGGCTGGATGCCGACTATTACGGCAACCATCCGCTGATACAGTTCAACTCAAACTACGGTGAATATACCTATAAGATATTTTCCTTCTTCATCGTTGATGCAGCAGACGAGAGCGATACCAAGTACGACTGCTGGAACAGGATAGATTTCAACGGTGCAACTGAGTTCTATGACTTCGTGAACGAAGCCAAGAAAAGATCGCTCAGGCTCAACGATGTAGATATGCAGTATGGTGATAAGCTGCTCACCCTCTCCACCTGTAACACCATTTTCGGCAATACAGGAAGAGGAAGACTGATCGTCATGGCACGTATGGTGCGTACCTATGAGGATCCCTATGAAGGTACAGAGAACAGTTGGGCTAATCCGAATATCAAGTGGCCTAATCTCTGTTACGAGAGCGGTTCTTACCAGCATTATAATCCCGATGCAGAATTCGTTCCATACGGACCTGCTGAAGATGAGGAGCAGTAATCACAGCATGAAAAAGAAAGCAAAGATCATTACAGCCTGCACAGCGGCAGTACTTGCCGCAGGCGGTGCTGCTGCGGCTGTACTTCATACACTTGGAAACAGGGAGCCGGAAGCACCTGTACTTACCGAGCCTGCAACTATGGCTCCTGTTACAGAGGCTCCGACCGAGCCTCCCACAGAGAAGGTATACGATTATGTGGAGGAACCGCATGGCATCACGGGACTGGGCAATTCACTGCTGAGAGTCAATAAGGACATAGTAGGCTGGCTGAAGATACCGGGTACTAATGTGGATTATCCTTTCACCCGTGATCCGGGAGAAATACCTGCCGGAGAGCCTTACTACGGAGGAGAGGCTTACAATTCTAACTATTACTATCTCGATCACGACCTTGACGGCAGCTACAAGCGTGCCGGAACGCTGTTCTGTGACTGGCGTGATAACCTCACACCGGTAGAATGGCTCCAGTCTGAGAACCTGGTCATCTACGGACATAATATGATGAATGACACTATGTTCGGTTCACTCAGAAGATACCGCCAGGATTACAGCTACTGGCAGAGAGCGCCGTTTGTGGAGCTTGACACGCTTTACGGCCACTACGACTACGTTATCTTTGCCGGCATCATCACCGGAGGAAACTGGTATTCCGATTTCATATACTGGGATATGGAGGAGCTTGACGACGAGTCGCAGTTCAACTACTATATGGACTGTGTAAGAAACAAGCAGCTCTTCAATACCGGAGCGGATGTACAGTACGGCGATAAGATAATGACGCTTTCCACCTGTTATTCCGACGAGGACAATTCACGTTTTCTCGTCCTTGCAAGACGTCTTCGTCCGGGTGAGGTCTATGGAGACCTTTCAACTATAAAGGCTACGGATGCCTACAAGGCAGCCCACCCCGAGGAGTACCCGACGGAGAAGCCGGCGGAGCAGCCCACAGAGGAGACTCAGGACTGATCCTTTCCAATCTTAAAGGGAGTTGTTTATGTTTTTTGAAAAAACTATCAGACGTGCGGCAGCTATGCTTTCAGCCGTGCTGATAACAGCAGGTTCATTGGAACTGACCGGAGCAGATATGTTCAGCGCCGGGACAGCAGAAGTACCTACAGAGCCTGTTACTGAGGAAGTCACAGAGAATGCGGCAGAAGCTGCTGAGGAAACCGATGACAGCGAAGACTGGTACAAGGCAGAGCTTTCCGAATACGATGACAGTATGTCTCTTATCAGCTACGAGACATCGCCGGAATCAGGTGAGGTCACAGATAAGAGCGGAAGGAAAAAGTCATCCGGACCTACCCCTGTTGAGCTTAATGTAACAGGAGGTTATGTGGGAGACATCCCCTTCCTTGAAAGTGAGCCTGTGATAGAGTCGATCCCCGGCAAGTTTGCCATTGTGACCTACGGCTGGGGACATGGAGTAGGTCTCAGTCAGAACGGAGCTAATTTCTATGCTACCTACAGCGGCTGGACATATCAGGACATACTGTTCCATTACTACCCCGAGACTTACCTTATGAATACCGGCGAAGGCGAGGAGGAGCGCATAACTATCAACGGAGTTGAAGGTGATGTTGTTTCTCAGATCTCCCGCATCGTATTCAACGAGGTAGGCGGCTCTATGAACTATGAAGCCATAAAAGCTCAGGCAGTTGCGGTATATACTTACTGTAAGTACCATAATAACGATTCAGCCGACCTGCGCGGCAAGCCTAATCCTCCGTCCATAGTCATAGATGCAGTAAAAGAGGTCCTCGGACAGGCGCTCTACTACAACGACAGTTATGCACTGACAATGTTCTCCGCATCCAGCGGAGGGATCACAGCAAACTGCTACGAGGTGTTCTGGGCTGATCTTCCGTATCTGAGGAGTGTTTCCAGCGACTATGACGCCGCCTATGATCCTCACTACGGTACTGTTACATACGTGGACGATTATCAGCTCAGGAATCTTATTCACGGTGCATACGGAATAAGGCTTTCCGATGATCCCACAAAGTGGATACAGCCGGAGTATTCTGCACAGACAGGCTACGTTACATATGTGAACATCGACGATCAGCTCAGAGTCAAGGGCTATGAGTTCAAAATGGCTATCGGACTGAAGTCATCGAAGTTCAATGTATTCTACACACCGAGACCGGACGGCGAGCCGATACCCGATATGGCGTCGCCTATGGAGGTAGTTGATCCGGAAAGCGGAGGAATACCGATATTCAGTTATCCCAACTACAACGAGGACGGCAATTACTACATACCGCCCGAGCTTGAAGAGCCGACGGAAGAACCTACCGAAGAGCCTACGGAAGAAACAACGGAAGCTCCTTCCGAACCGGATTACAATGATCCTGCATTCTGGCAGGATATGCCTGCACCGCCGTCACCTACGGAAGAACCGACGGAGGAGCCGACAGATCAGATCTGGCAGGATCCGTCACTTGAAGGTGCCGATCCCACCTATCAGGACGATACCTGGACTGACACCGGGTATTACTGGACAGACAGCGGCTACGGCTATTGATAACGAAGCGCCCGGATATCCGGGCGCTTTTCTTTATATCCTGAAATGAACAAAGCCTGAGAGCGCAGCAGCTTTCAGGCTATTGATTTATGCAGATGAATAAACTGTCAGGGCAGTCAGATGCAGACACTGTAACGATGCCTGAAAAGAACTAAGGTATGGAAGAGGTAAAAAAGTGCATGAAGTTGATGCTGGAGCAGCGGAAAAGACATCGGCGACAGCAGTTATGACGAACGCAGTTTGCGGGTGCTGTAGTACGTGTATTATTGCTTCCTTTTGTATTCAACATATCCGCTTATGCCTTCAAGTATACCTGCAATTGAAATTATCAATGCAAAAAACAAATCGGAAACATTATGTATTTTTCCTATCAAAAGGTATATTATTGTAGTTATGAAAAGAGCCGATCCTACAGAAAAATGCAGAATTGCAGCAATTGGTTTTCTTTTTCTCATAAGTATTCTATAAATACTCCATAAAGATTCAGTTCTGAAAGGTGATTACTACCTTACATCACAAAAAACCATTTTTTCACCGATGTTATCCATGCATATCTTTCCGGGCTCATTTGAAAAGCATTTGGTGGTATAGGTGGTGCTGTGTGGGTGAAAAAAGGTGAAAAAACAGAACAAATGTTCACGAAACAAACGTTTTAAAAACTGGATTTTGTGCACAGTGCATAAAAAATCCGGCAATAGTTGTACATCTATCTTTCTGATAAGGGGTTGCAAAATGGTTAAAGATAGTCTATAATATTGTTAGAGGTAAAAACTGGTGATGAGATGTAACCGTGAGTCATTCAGAGGTGATTTAAGGAGCTCGGTTGATAGAAAGTGGGGCGAAGTGAATGAAAGAGCCGTTGTACGGTACTTATAATCCGAGTATCGACGCTAAGGGCCGCATGAGCTTCCCTAACAAGCTCCGAGACATCCTGGGTGCAGAGTTTTATCTTTGCATCGGACATGACAGCAAGTACATCGCAGTTTACTCTCCAGATGAGTTTGAAAACTACTGTGAAAAGCTCAGATCCATTACCGGAGAGATCGGTACACAGCTCAGAAGAGAACTGCTTGCCGGTGCCGATAAGCAGGTACCCGATAAGCAGGGAAGAATATTCCTTGCACAGCACC
>DNLQ01000050.1 GCA_003488415.1 Ruminococcus sp.
AGCGCATACCCACAATGCCCCAGGGAGCTGACGGACGCATACCCACAGCACCGCAGCAGATGTCTGCCGGAGTGTCCTCTCCGGGGAGAGCGCCTCTGCTGACCGGTAAGCTGAGCTTTACCGGTAGCCGTGGGGATGAGTTTGAGATAGACGGCGGAGACGTAATAAGCACCGACAGCGGAGAGTCGCAGATATTCGGCTGTTCCATGAAGGGCAGCCGGGAACGCTTTGCCGCAAGGATACTGACGACGGTAACTCCGTCAGACAGCATCGAAAAACGTCAGGTACGTGACAAGGTGATAGCTTTTCTTGACAGTGTGAGCCACAGAAAGGATTCCAACATCCTTCCGCTTATCGGTCACGGTACGGTGAAGATAGGGGAGAAGGAGCATTATGTTGAGGTATACCCCTTCTGCAAGGACGGAGACCTGGGAAGAAAAAGCGGTACGATAAGCTATGAGACTCTTTGCAAGGAAGTCATACCGGCAGTGAACTCAGCGCTGAACGAGTTCCACAAGGCTGGCTTCGTACACAGGGACGTAAAGCCCGACAACCTTTACTACTACAATGGCAGGGTAGTTCTCGGAGACTTCGGCATCACCTGCGATCTCCGTGAGGACGGCTTTGCCACAGACCGTACAAAGACGGGAACTCTCGGATACTATGCACCGGAGCTTATGTCACAGGCGGCTATTGCCCCCTCAGACTACTACTCCTTCGGACAGACTCTCTGGACTCTCTACAGCGGCGAGATGATGTATCACAATCTGCTGAGGGTATACAGTCAGTACGGAGCAGATGAACAGCGTGACCAGGTGAACAACGCCATGATGCACAACGTCTACTACGGACTTGACGAGATACCTGAGAGCATTTCCTTCTTTGAAGTTCTTATCCGTGGACTTCTCCAGTACGATCCCACCGAGCGCTTTGACTATGCAAAGGTGAACCGCTGGCTCAGCGGAGACAAGGGACTTGTCAAGGAGATACGGGGACTGGAGGATTCAAAGACCTATTCCCGTGCCTTTACGCTCCTGGGCGGAGAGTGCTGGGACAATGCGGAGCTTGCGGAGGCTCTCAACAGTAACTGGAACAAGGCGAAGCAGCTTCTCTATGACGGAACGCTCCGTGACTTCATGGCAATGGAGAGCTTTGAGCTTGCTACATTCATAAAGAATATCGTGAAGGAGTACGCTTACACCTCCGATGAAGATAAGACCTTCTACTGGCAGGATACGGGACTGTGTATGCTGATAATGCACCTGGAAAAGAACAGGCGTCTGTGCTGGCACGGAATGGCTTATGAAAGGCTCAATGACTTTGCCGACCTTGACATCTTTGACGATACTCTCAATGCTAACGGACTGATGCGTTCCGGAGCCATATGCGAATGGTATCAGAGACAGAAGAACTGCTCACCGTCGGTACTGGAAGCACTTCAGAAGCTCCACGAATTCTACGGTGAGGACAACGTGTACACAGCCATAGCGATGTCATGGCTGGACTGTTTCAGGGATCTGGGCGGAGAAGTGAAGTACGGCGGCTGTACAGACCTTGATTCCCTTGTGCCGCGGCTTCTGGAGTCTCCTGCGGTCTTCTACGGAAAGGATCCGGAGAAGGGTACCTACGATGCCCTTGCACTGGTGGATGATACTGACTTCCTGGGAACTATGTGTATGTGGGGATATTATCCTGTGATCCCGGCATTCCATGACTGCTGGGAGACAAAGTACTATGAAAGGTTTGACAAGCTGCTGGAGTTCTTCGACAACAATACCGGAGAGGAAACGCAGAAGAAGGTACGGGCATTCTACAACGAATATGGTCCCAAGGGATATTTGAAATGGTTCTGTGACAATCTTGACCTGTACACCATAACCGGTGCAGGATGCAATGCCCTGGCAGAGAAGGCGAAGGGAAGTATCCCTCAGCCGGAGGACAGCGTGCAGGTACAGCGTGAGAGGTTCATAGCAGCTGATACTGCCATAACTCAGCTTCTGCATCACAGCGAAGCGGATCTGTTCATGGCAGGAATGGGAATGTCGCAGACTGATCCGTTTGAGTGCATCACCTCAGATAAGCTGAGTGCCATGTGGTATTTCAAGTTCCTGGAGCAGGAAGCACCCATAGGATTCAAGTTCGATGCAGGTCTGTAAAGGAGACAAAAGATGAAGTATACAGTCATGACAATGGAAAACAGGGATTACATGAGCACAGACAGCGTCAGCGAAGCCTTCATTAAGAGAGCTGACAGGTCAAAGGAGATCATGGATTCCGTCCGGAAGGAGCATAAGGAAATGCTCGGCAGCAATGCCCTCTACAGAAAGTATACCTTCTCCGGACTGATTCTTGCGCTGCTGATCATAGCCCTGGTAGTATACGTATTCGGAAAGAGAGTGCTGGAATACGGTTCTTTGAAGGAGGCATTCTCCTACCAGAGGTTTGATGACATTTATTTTACGAAGGATACCACCCTTATCTATCATGCAGTGCTGATACTGATCCTTTTCGTCAATATCGTAACTATCATACGCTGGATATACAGCAAGAGGATAGAACGGAGCATAAGGAAACTGAAAAGCTGTGAGAAGCAGATCTCAAAGCGCATAACCTCCGACGGCAGCGCAGCTCTTCTTGACTCAGTCAGAAATGCAATAGAAGAGGGGAACAGGGATTTCAGTGTAACGCAGAAAAATGACATAGGCGACAGGATAATAAAGCTGCGGGAGCGGTTCAAAGCATGGAACAGGAGAGCCAAAAGCATATCGGCGGTAGTTTCACCGCTGCTGTCGGCAGTATATTACCTGTTCGGATTTGTACTTACCTGGCTGTTGCGTGACTCGCTGGAGGAATTCAGGCAGCAGTCTGTGTTCATACTCGTCCTGTTCGGAGCGTATACGTATTTTGCGATAGATGTGGCAGTCTGCAAGTCAGGCGGTCATATGGGAAAGCTGATGCGTCCCTTCGGATGTCTGCTGGCACTGGTGTACGCAGGCTATGTGTACTGGCTGACAGGCGGTTCATGGGATTTCCCGGCATTTATAAAGGAGTACGGCGGACATGAAGTGATACTGAGTCCGCTGAAGGGCATACACGTCATCATCCTCCTACAGCTTATTGCAATGATAACCGGAGTCCTTTCCGCCGATTACCTCGGCATGAAAAGAAAGTGGAACGACGGCTATGAGACAGTCATGAAGTATGGAAATACGAAGTTCAAGTCAAGGTTCTCGGTCATATTCCGTGGGGCAGTCGCAGCCTTCTGGATTATGACCGCATGGTACATCGGCGTAAACAATCACACTATGTCGATCCTTGCCTCGCTGCCCTTTGTATGGTGGGTATCCATGCCGCTGTTCAAGCCATTCGGCTCGTCGTTGTATGCCTTCTTCGGCAGGATGAAGTGCGTGAGCATATCCATGATGAGCTTCTCGCTGATGGTGTTTTTCTATTACGGAGAGAACGGAGCGCTTGACATAGAGATCCTGATAAGGTGGGGCTTGTGCCTTATACTCTACGCAGTACTTGGAGCAGTTGTGTACGTGCTGAATGAAGGGACTGAGGCATTTGCACTGATGCGGCTGTTCGTTTAAATGAGACTAAAAAATACGATGGTCATAAAGGCTGCATCTTTCAGGAGGTGCAGCCTTTAGTGTGTAGAGAACAATATTATTGCAAAAAAAGAAGGCATAAATATGCCTTCTTGCTGCCTATATGACCTCGGGAACAACGATATATCCGCTGCCTCCGCAGTATTTTGTTGTAAGGTCTATTATCTTCTGGGCTGTTTCCTTCAGAAGCTCATCAGGAGTTGCTTCATTGCCCTGAACGATGTAAAATACATTCTCAGTGTTTTCGTCAACGGCAGTCTTGTTCACCTGTCTTATCTCAAGACGGCACAACACCTCGTTGGAATCGTCACAGTAGCAGTATTCATGGGCTGCAACAGGAGCCGGCTCATTCTGCCCGATAGGTATATATTTCTCAGTCCCGTCTGTAAATCTCAGCGTGACGTCACCGTCAGTCTTGTCAATATTATGTGCTCCCAGTGCGAGCTTGCTCTCAAGAGAAATGAGATTGTAGATATCCACAGCATGATTGATATAGAAGACCTCTCCTCTCTTTACGAGCAGCTTTATCAGATTTTCACTTGCAGGGATATTCTTGCGCCTTTTCACTCCCGTATTATCGTGGAGTATATTGAAGCCCTCAAGTACAGGATCCGCATGAACATCCGCATCCTTGTAAAGCTCATACAGCTCCTGTATCCGCTTTGTCCTGTACTGCTGCCATTCCTCGGAATTATCATGATTATTTATACCGTTTACAACAGCAAATATGATCCTGACTCCGCTGTCGAGTACAGCTTTTTCGACCTTGAAATTCATTTTCTTCACCTTTCCTTATAAAAAAGCAGATACTGCAAAGTACCTGCCTCTGATCATGATAAACACTATCGGAGAAACTCCGAAACTGAAACTACGGCATTTGCTCCATCCGCAGCGGCTGTTATTACCTGACGCACTTTTTTTGTACGAACATCACCTGCCGCAAAAAATCCCTCCGCAGAAGCTGCACAGTCCTCTCCTGCGATGATATATCCGCCGCTGTCAAGAGATACCGTGTCCTTCACCGCTTCGGTGTTGGGAACAGTTCCCACAGCCACAAATACTCCATCAGCTTCAAGCAGCTTTTCAATGCCGTTCTGATCTATCTTTATACCTGTAACATTTTCGCTTCCTACGATCTCGGTAGGAACGGAATCCAGTACAAGCTCCATATTCTCACAGGTTCTTACCCTTTCCTGCAAGCTCTTATTTGCCCTGAAATTGCTGCGGCGGTGAATGAGATATACTTTTTTCGCCTGTTTTGACAGATACAGTGCATCCTCAAGAGCAGTATCTCCACCGCCTACGACAGCCACGGTCTTGTCAGCAAAAAAAGCTCCGTCGCACAGAGCGCAGTATGAAACGCCTCTGCCAGAGTATTCCTTCTCACCTTTTATATCAAGGGACTTAGGGTGAGTGCCTGCGGCATAGATAACAGTTCTTGCTTCAAGCTCACTTCCGTCTGACATAATGACTTTCCAGACCTTATCTGTCCTGTTTAGACTGCTGACCTCTCCGTCGATAAACTCCGTCCCGAGAGCCTCTGCGTGTTCCCGGAACTTTTCACCGAGTGAGAAACCGTCTGTCCCGTAATACCCGAGGTAATTATCGACTCTCTCTGTATAGGCGATCTGTCCCGTACCCATGTATTCTTTTTCAACTATTGCAAAACTGAGCCTTGCACGGCTTGCATATACCGCAGCAGAGAGTCCTGCGGGCCCGCTTCCGATTATCAGAGTATCGTACATATCATTCCTGTCCGATCACGAGTTCTTCTTTTTCAGCCTTGTCTCCCTCGATATGGAAGGAATTGAGTACGGGCTCCTCGTCCATAAGCGAAAGTATCATATAGCTTGCGCTGCTGTCAAAGGCAAGCCTCTTATCCTCTTCCGAAGGACGTGAAGGCGATACAGGGTGTGAGTGCCAGTTTCCAAGCGGAACGAGACCTTCGGCTCTCATGTCCTTTATGGCTTTGAGCTGCTCCTTCGGATCAAGTGTAAAGTGTTCCTCGGCATGATCCACATTGGTGAGGATATACACCTTTTTTATTATCTTGTCGCTTCCGCTGATCTCCCCGGCTATAAGTCCACAGGCTTCTATGGGAGCTTCGCTTTTTGCGTGGGCAACTATCTTTTCATAATCGCTCTGTCTGAGTTTTATCATAAACCAACACCGTCACATTCTGCCTGTTCATAATCAATAAGCTCAGTAATGGTCGGGTTATCTCCGCACACATCGCATTTATGTGTATCGCTCGGGAGCTTCACCTTTCTGAACTGCATTTTCAGCGCATCATAGGTGAGCAGCCAGCCCGTGAGAAGTTCGCCCACGCCGAGTATATATTTTACAGCTTCCATAGCCTGTAAGCTGCCTATAACGCCGCCCATTGCACCGATAACTCCTGCCTGCTTACAGGTGGGAACAGCATCCTTCGGGGGCGGTTCCTTGAATACGCAGCGATAGCACGGTCCCTGTCCGGGAACATAGGTCATGAGCTGCCCCTGAAAACGTATGATGCCTGCGTGTGAGAACGGCTTTTTCGCCATAACACAAGCGTCATTTATGAGAAATTTTGCAGGGAAGTTATCGGTACCGTCGATTATAAAATCATAGTCCTTGATGATATCAAGGATATTTTCGCTTGTTATGAACTCATGGTAGGTTATGACCTTTACATCGGGGTTCATAGCCTCCATAGTCTCCCTTGCGGACTCTACCTTCGGCTTGCCAACGTCCTTGGTCTGATGGATTATCTGTCTCTGGAGATTGGAAAGATCCACCTCGTCGGCATCTGCGATACCGATAGTGCCGATACCAGCCGCAGTAAGATACATTGCCGCAGGAGCTCCCAGACCTCCCGCACCTATGATGAGGACTTTTGCATTGAGCAGTTTCTTCTGACCTTTAGCGCCCACCTCTTTAAGTATGATATGACGTGAATAGCGCTCTATCTGTTCATTGGTAAAAGCCATTACTGACCGCCTCCCATAAAGTAAAGAAATTCGATGTTATCGCCCTCATTGAGGACAGATGCTTCAAACTGACCGTTCTCGATAAATTCGTCATTTACTGTAACTGTAACATATTCGGGTGTTTCCACATTTTCGTCAATAATCAGCTGAGCAACGGTAAGTCCGTCCTGAACTTCCTTCTTTACTCCTGCAACTGTTATCCTCATTATTATCCTCTCCTTACAATACTGAATCTATGAGCTGAATGATCTCTTCCTTTTTAGCTGCTCCTCTGATACGCGAGACTTCCTCGCCCTTATTGAAAAGTATCAGCGTGGGAGCAGCCTGTACAGACCATTTATCAACAAGTGCCTTTTCAAAGTTTGCGTTCACCTTGACTATCCTGACTTTTTCGCCGTATTCGCCTTCAAGCTGGCTGAGGACAGGCGACATCCTTTTACAAGGTATACAGCTGTCCGAATAGAAATCCACCAATACAGGCACTTCCGAATCAATGACCTCTGCATTGAATTCTGCTTCACCTATCCTTGCGGGCATATCAGTCACCAACCTTCTGAACGATGAGCTGATAAGTTCCGTCGCCGTTTTCAGTGAGACTGAGTACCTTGTGTCCCTCTTCCTTGATGCTTCTCGGAACATTCTGTACAGGCTCTCCGTCATTGAGTCTGATAGAAAGTATGTCACCGTCATCAAGCTCCTCAAGAGCTACCTTTGCCTTTACAAAGGTCACGGGGCACACAACATCTGTAATGTCAATACTGTCTGTAATATTGAAATCTGCCATATTTATCCTCCTTCACAGGCTCTCTGCTGCCTGTCTGAAATCTTCGGTTATGTCGCTGATATCCTCTATACCAACGCTTATCCTTATCGTATCCTCGAATACACCTGCACTTATTTTCTGCTGCTCTGTACTGTGAGTGTATATCGTGCTTGCAGGGTGGATCACAAGAGTTTTCACATCTCCGATATTTGTTGCTATCAGAGCAGTTCTCAGAGAGTTTATAAGCCTGAAAGCTCTCTCCTTGCTGCCTGCACGTATAGTCAGTATAGTGCCGCCCTTTCCGCCGAAATACTTCTGAGCAATATCATAGTACGGCGATGAAGGCAATGCAGGATAATTCACATCAATGCCGTCAACGGTCTCAAGGAACTGTGCAAGCCTCAGAGCATTGTCACAGCTTCGCTCCATTCTCAATCCGAGAGTATCAAGCCCGACTAAATTCATATAGGCATTGAACGGTGAAAGACAGCCTCCCGTATTTCGCCATACATCATTTCTTAGCCTGGACAGAAGGGCAAATTTTCCGAATCTTGAACACTCCTTGAAAACGGGATATCTCTCTTTATCCCAATTGAAAGAACCGCCGTCAACTATGATGCCGCTTATGGAATTTCCGCCGCCGTTTATGTACTTCGACGATGAATGTATCACAACATCCGCACCGTGCTTCAAGGGCTGGATAAGGTATGGAGTTGCTGTGGTGCTGTCGGCTATCAAAGGGATACGGAACTCTCTGCAAACCTGTGAAATACTTTCCAGATCAGCGATATTCAGCTTAGGATTTCCGATAAGCTCGGTGAATACCGCTTTTGTCTGCGGATTGATATTTTCTCTCACCGAATCTGCTGTAACTGTTTCTACAAAGCGAACCGTGATACCAAAAGCATTGAGGTCATACAAAAGATCAAGAGTACCTCCGAAAAGTCCTGCCCCGGCTATAACTTCATCACCTGACTGCAATATGCTCAGAAAAAGCGACGTTATCGCCGACATTCCCGACGAGCAGGCAACAGCACCTATACCGCCCTCCAGAGAAGCTATCCGCTTCTCAAAAGCATCAACAGTTGGATTGCCGACTCTTGAATAAGAGAACCCCGGTGTTTTGTTATTGAATACCTTTTCAAGCTGCTCAGCCGTTTCATAGGCAAAAGCACTTACCTGATAAATCGGTGTCTGGGTTGCACCGTGATACTCTTTTGAAGGCTTTACAGTGTGCAGCAAAGATGTATTGAATTTCATTTGTATCACCTCACTGTTTTATTATATATAGGACGGCACTCTGCCGTCCTATATATAACTGATTTTTTATGCAAGGGTACGTATTCCCTGAACAAGCCTGTCAATATCCTCAAATGAATTGTACAGCGCAAGTGTAGGTCTGACGGTTCCCTCAAGTCCGAAATGACGAAGTATGGGCTGAGCGCAGTGGTGGCCTGTGCGGACGGCTATGCCCAGCTCGTTGAGACGCTGACCAACTGCCTCGTTGTCCACATTGTCCAGCACGAAGGAGAGCACGCTTGCTTTGTTGGTCGCCGTACCGATAAGGTGGAGACCGTTTATCTTCTGCATTTCCTTCATTGCATATACAAGCAGCTCATGCTCGTGACGGTTGACCTCTGACATACCTATGGAATTAAGATATTCCAGTGCTGCACCAAGACCTATTGCATCGGCGATACTGCCCGTGCCTGCTTCAAATTTATTCGGCGCAGGATTATATATAGTACGTTCAAAAGTAACGTCCTTTATCATGTTTCCGCCGCCGTGATACGGTCTTGCAGCTTCAAGCACGTCAGACTTTCCGTATACCGCACCGATACCCGTAGGAGCGAATATCTTGTGTCCTGAGAATACGAAGAAATCCGTATCCAGTGCCGATACATTAACGGGGATATGTGCTATTGACTGTGCGCCGTCAATGAGTATGCGCACACCGTGAGCGTGAGCGATAGCCACAAGCTCCTCAATAGGAGTGACAGTTCCGAGAGCATTTGAAACATGAGTTGCTGAGACGAATTTAGTCCTCTTCGTAAACAGCTTTTCATACTCCGATATTATCAGCTGTCCTGTTTTATCAACAGGCACGACCTTGATAACAGCGCCTGTTTCCTCGCAGATGAGCTGCCACGGAACGATATTTGCATGGTGCTCAAGCATAGTGAGGATGATCTCGTCGCCCGGCTGCAAAAGTGGCTTTACATAGGCGTTTGCCACAAGATTTATAGCCTCTGTTGTACCTCTGACGAATACGATATTATCCTTTGACGGAGCGCCGATAAAATCAGCAGTGATCTGTCTTGCATTCTCGTATGCATCGGTAGAACGTGCAGCCAGCTCGTGAGCGCCTCTGTGGACGTTGGAATTTTCGTGGGTATAATAATAGCTGAGTCTGTCGATGACCTGCTGGGGGCGCTGTGTAGTAGCGCCGTTATCCAGCCATACAAGGTCATGACCGTTTATCTTCTCGCTGAGTATGGGGAAATCGTTCCTTATCTGAGCGAGAGTTTTAGTACCAACTATGATACTGCTGTCAGAATTCGCCTGGTGAGCTTCACGGGTAGGTACAGTACTTTTCAGAGCACGATCATCAGCCTGTACCTGTGAGAGAACAACAGGTGAATAGCCGTTTGATACAGGCTGTTCCTGCGGAGCTGTATATGCGTCTCCGAAGGTGTACTGCTGTGCTATTCCCTCATACTCCGAAAAAGCACCGTACTGTGATGCTGCCTGCTCGTACTCCGATATACCGCCGCCATACTCATTGGCTATCTGTTCATACCCGGATATACCTGCATATCCTCCTGCCGACTGTTCTGCGGACGACAGATAATTTGTACCGCCTGCATAGCTCCGGGACTTTGCATACGCATCGTTTATAACGGAAGTATCGCCGCTCGTGACAAGTGACTCAATACCGTTTGCGCAGCGCTGAGGATCAAAATCGGGAAACAGGGAATTGGCAAGGTTTTCAAGCTCAGACTCAGAAGGTATACCGTAATTAGTCGTAGTCATAGTATTCACCTACCTCGACATCCTCAAGAACTGCGATAGCATCGTCTGAGAGAATAGCTGCCGAGCAGTAGAGTGAAAGGAGATAAGAAGCGACTCCCTTATCATCTATACCTCTGAAACGAACGGAAAGACCTCTTGACTGTTCGTTCTTCAGGTTGCGCTGGAAAAGACCGATAACGCCTCTCTTTGCCTCGCCTGTGCGGACAAGGAGAATGTTAGTCTTACCGCTCTTGCTCTTAGGATTTTTAAGTCCGTCCACAAGGAGCTTATCTGTAGGGATGATGGGGATTCCGCGCCAGACAATGAATGTTCCGCCTGCAATGTTTGTTGTAACGGGCGGTACGCCTCTCTTTGTACATTCTCTCTCGAATGCAGCGATAGCTCTCGGGTGTGCAAGGAAGAAGGAAGGCTCCTTCCATACCTTTGTGATGAGCTCGTCCAGATCATCGGGAGTAGGTGCGCCGTTTCTTGTCTGGATGCGCTGTGAATCCGCAACATTTTTCAGCAGACCGTAGTCATCATTGTTGATGAGCTGGCTCTCCTGACGCTCACGAAGGCTTTCGATAGCCAGGTCGAGCTGTTCCTTTACCTGATCGTAGGGTGAGCTGTAAACGTCTGCAACTGCTGTGTTTACGTTGATGATTGTTGAGATGGAAGCGAGCTGATACTCTCTCGGCTCTTCCTCATACTCAACATATCCCTGAGGAACGATATCCGACTTTTTCTCAACACTGCAAAGGACATCGAGAGGAGTCTCTCCTTCCTTTACCTTGTTTACTCTGTAGATACCTGAATCAAGTCCCTTGAATTCAAGTACCTTTGTGATCCACTTGGGAGTAAGAGCACCGTACTGAGGTCTTGTTTTGTTTACGTCAGCAAGGTTATATGCTGCCTTTTTGCCGAGTGCTATGATCTTGTCATTGTTAGCTTCTTTAGCCATTGTTTTTTCCTCCATAGAAAATTTTTTCTGCGGTAATAAACCGTAAGAATATAGAAGAAGAATTGCAGCTTACAGAGTATGATCGTATAATTAGGTATGGCAGAAGTTTATCCGACCAGCCGTAAACATATTATTCTTTATCTAAACTTAGTATATCGGGAAAGTGCTGTCAACTTCCTTTGCCCACGCATTTGTGCCGCCCTTCAGGTTGTAAAGAGGACCTGTAAAACCGGCTTCACGCAAAGTATTGACTGCAAGTATGCTGCGCTTGCCCTCTTTGCATACGAATACCGTGTCTATACTGCTGTCAAGCTCCTTCTGTCTTCTTTCAAGCTGTCCGATCGGAATGACCTTTGCATCAAGAAACTTTGCGATAGCCCTTTCGTGCGGCTCACGCACATCTATTATATTGATGTTTTCGCCATTATCGATACGCTTTTTCAGTTCCTTCGGCTCAATACCCTCGACCTCTGCTTCCTCCTCACGCTGCTGGGTGATACCGCAGAAGTCCTCGTAATCAAAGTCCTCTATTTCAGTTATAGTCTTGTTAGCTCCGCAAAGAGGACAGCTTTCATTCTTATGTATTTTAAGCTCTCTCCACTTGAGATTCCACGCATCAAAGCTCACAACTCTGCCGATCAGATTCTTACCGCCGCCGACTATTAGTTTTATTACCTCGTTAGCCTGTAAAGTACCTATCACGCCCGGAAGGACTCCGACAACACCGCCCATCGCACAGGACGGAACAAGTCCTGCGGGAGGAGGTGCGGGATACATACATCTGAAACACGGGCCGTGCTTGGCATAGTAGACAGCTACCTGTCCTTCAAACTGGTACATAGCACCGAACACATCGGGCTTATCCAGCAGAGCGCATGCATCATTGACAAGATAACGTGTGGGATAGTTGTCGGAAGCGTCGGCAACAACATCATACTCGGATATGATCTCCTCAGCATTTTCCGATGTAAGGCGATAGTTGTAAGTCTCAACCTTTACATTGGGATTGATCTGGCGTATGCTGTCCTTTGCAGAGGCGACCTTAGGTCTGCCTATATCTCGGGTACCGTGCATTACCTGACGCTGCAGATTTGATTCCTCGACCTCATCGTCATCGATTATGCCGATAGTCCCAACGCCTGCTGCTGCAAGATACTGAGCAAGAGGAGTTCCGAGTCCGCCTGCACCAACTATGAGGACCTTTGCTGCTTTAAGTCTTTTTTGTCCCTTTACGCCTATCTCCTGCAAAAGAAGATGCCGGCTGTACCGATTGATCTCGTCATTGGTGAGCTTTTCGCCTTTTCGGTCACCGAGAACACTTGGTACTCCCGAGCCTCCTGCAATAGCAGGGATAAGTATGACCTCATCGCCGTCATTCAGCGCTGTGTCAAAACCGTTAAGATCACGGATATTTTCATCATTTACAAATACATTGATGAATGCCCTGAGCTGACCGCTTTCATCGAAAAGAGCCTTTTTAGTTTCAGGATATTCCTCTGAAAGAAGTCTGAGGACCTCTCCCACACTATTACCTTCAAGCTCGACCTCAGACCTTTGCTCTGTGAACAGCCTGAGAGTTGTCGGTATCACTACTGTTACTGCCATTATCGTTCTCCTTTTTGAAAGTTCCAGACATTTCCTGATAAGTACCGGTCGCCTGCATCACACAGTATCGTCATAATAACCGAGTTAGGCGGTGCTGTTTCAGCTATTTTCAGCGCAGCAGCTGCATTGGCACCCGAGCTTATCCCCACAAGCAGACCTTCCTCCCGTGCCAGCCGCTTGGTATGATAGTAGGCTTCCTCAGTGGTGATCTCGATCCTTTCATCTTCATAAGACGAGTCATAGAAGCCCTCCGCTGTAATTGCAGAATAATGCTTTATACCCTCTATGCCATGAAACGGGGAGTCAGGTGTCACAGCAACAGTCTTTATAGCCGAATTGTACTCCTTCAGCCTTTTTGCGCATCCCATAAATGTACCGCCAGTACCTATTCCCGATACAAAGTGTGTTATCTCACCGGACGTCTGACTTATGATCTCAGGCGCAGTATCAAAATAATGTGCTTTCCAGTTTTCGGGA
>DNLQ01000010.1 GCA_003488415.1 Ruminococcus sp.
CTTGACCTCAGCTGCAAGCTCTATCTTGGATACTGAAGGCTTGAAGCTGTTAAGATTTCTGCTCTCGCCGTTGATGTACTGTGCGCCAAGTGTTGTGTCAAATGCAAAGCCTACGGTGAGTTTTCCGCCGCCGTCAACCTTCAGGAACACCTCAAGGTCAGCGTGGAATCCGGCAGGAAGTGTTACAGGGATGACACCGAGTCTGAGCTGTGCATTCTTGCGTGCGCTGATACCTGAAAGCAGAGTACCGTTGGAACCTCCTATCGCACCTGCTGCGCCCAGGAACTTCTCTACATCATCGCCGCCGTTCAGGTCGGATGCTTCCAAGAGTATAAGTGAGATATTTGCTTCTGCCTTTGCATTGATGCAGAACATTGCCTCGTCAGTTACATAGTCGGCTGAGAGGAATCCAAGCTCCTCATGTGACTTGTATACTACAGAGATAAGCGGTACTGAGAATGATCCCTCTACCTCAAGGCAGTCATCAAAGAATTTCTTTGTGAAGCAGAGAGGTACGGTAGGCTTGAACTCCTTGTCGATGTCGATCAGGTCAACATCCCAGGGTGCTGCATCGCCGGAGGACTCTGCTGAGTCGCCAAGTGATACGGTAACGCCCTCATCAGGAATGAAGTCGGCAGGATCGGGCTGGAATGTATCCATGAAGTAGATATTCTTCAGCACCTCTGTGATCTCAGGCATTACTGCCTGTACAGTTACAGTACTGCCGTTTACTACGACTCCTGTTGCCTTCAGTGAGATACCGCTGCTGAAATTATCGCAGGGAGGAAGTACGAATACTGTACCCTGTGCAATTGAAGCTGTAACATCATTAAAGGGAAGAACAGCAGTATAGGTACCGTTTCCGTTATCTGTAACGGTGAAGTCTGTAAGATCTGCAAGCTGGTCGCCGATAACGCCGTCAACGTATGTGTACTCGTGAGCTGTCTCGTCCTCGCTGATAACAAGTGACTGCTCAAATGCCTTTATTACGGCAGAGATCTGGCAGTAATCAGCCTGTGTGAGAAGTGCATCGGGAGCGAAGTTTCCGCCTATTGTCTTCAGCATATTGAACTTGAGTGCTGTGGAGACTGCGGCAGGATACTTCAGTGATGCTGCATCACCGCACACAGGAGCATCGGGACTGTCCTTGAAGCCCAGGAGCTTTACTGCGGAATATGCAGCATACTCTCTTGTTACGGGCTTGTCAGCCTCAAACAGCGGGATGTCCTGATCGGGATCTGTGTATCCTTCATTATCAGGTGCAGGAACTGCGCCGTACTTGTTCAGATACTCGAAGAGCATACCGTTCTCCGCGCCGATAGTATCGCCGTAGAAGTAATCGTATGTATCAGCGTCAAAGCTGAGGATATCTTCTGTAAGACCTACGAGATCTGCGATGCTGCGCATCCACTGACCTCTTGTATATACTGCTGACTGATCGTAGATGATCCTGGAGTAAGAAGTATTTACTGAGAAGCAGTACTTATCTCCGCCGAAATCCAGGTTCTCAGATACTACGAAGGCATTTGTATTATCAGCAGCGTCAATGTCTGCCCTGCTGAATGTTCCTGCACATACAGAAACGGTTATCATAAGTGAGAGCATTCTTGCTCCACGCTTCTTTGATGTGAGCATAAGGGCTACGAATGCCAGCATACCAAGTACGATAACAGCGGTAACAGCTGAGCTGCTTCCCGTCTTAGGTGAGGACTCCGCACTTGTAGATGCGGCAGTTGCAGCAGTTGCAGCGGTTGTTGCAGCTGCCTGTGTGGTCGCAGCTGCGGCAGCAGCAGTAGTGGCAGCAGGTGTGTTCTGGCTTCCGCCCTGTCCGTCAGTCTGTCCTGACTCTGCTCCGCCGTTCCCTGACGGTACTTCTCCGGACTGCATTGCAGATGCCTTTGCTACCTTGACGCTGAGCTTCATTGTCTCGCCGGCAGCAAGTGAATCAACACTTTCTCCGCTCTTCTCGGTATCCACCAGTCTGAGTCCGTCGGGGATAACGCTCTCAATGGATACATTTGAAACTGCAAAGTCGTTGTTGTTTGTCACTTTGAGCAATACCTCAGCAGTTCCATCAGCAGTATAATAATTATTATCTGCGATGATCTCAGCGGTGATACCGTCATTGGTATACATCGCTGCGTCTGCATTGATGCTCACGCACGAGGCGGCACAGATCACGGCACAGCCAAGTGCAGACAGCAGTTTTCTCTTCATTTTACTCCTCCTACAATAAATAAATTACCCTTACAGACCTCCGGAGCTTGTCTGTAAACATACAGCAAATGACAGAATACTTTCCCGTCCCTTACACAGCTAACGTAAGTTAATGTGCATGGCACTATGATACTATCTGTTTCTCCGGACTCTGTCTGAAAAAAAGAAAACACTGAACAAATCATGCCTTTCGGCACAGCACGTATTTCCCCTGCATCTCGTGCAATCAACGTCCCGGATCCAATCAGTGTTTCTTTAATTATATCACTTATGTATATGCAAATATTAATATTTTGTGAACGTTTATTTGATAAATTGTAAATTTTGGAGGTGCCCGCATATTTTTTATATCTATAATATCCATTTGTTGAAAAAAAGTAATTACATTTTCAAATCGTAGGACATCACACTGTCACAGCTTCACAGGAACGGGACTGTCCACGGTCAGCGAATCCGGGGTGACTATGCAGTCCATTGCTGCTATGCGAACTCCGCTCTCAGATGCCGCACGCAGTACCTTCCCGAACTCCGGGTGAGTCGTGTCATTCGGACGGAATTCACGGACTCCCTTCATCTGCACTATAAACAGGGCGCAGGCATCGTATCCTTCCTCCACTGCACGGATAAGCTCCCTGAGATGCTTGACTCCACGCTCGGTTGGAGCATCCGGGAACATGGCTATACCGTCATTTTCAAGAGTCACTCCCTTGACCTCGGTATAACACAGTCTTCCACCGTATGACAGCAGGAAATCAAGACGTGAATCGCCGTACCTCACCTCACGTCTTACCTCTGCTCCCGGTATAAGTCCGCCGGACTTCAACCATTCCTCCGCCGCACGGTTAGGCGCCTGGGAGTCCATATTTATCAGAATTCCGTTCTTCTCCACGGCGATAAGATCCCAGGCTGTTCTCCTTTCAGGGTTGTCAGCAGCCTCAAGGTACGCTACAGCACCGGGTACGAGCAGTTCCCTGCACCGTCCGGTATTCTTCACATGGACAACAGTCTCCCTGCCCCCGATTTCTACCTTCGCTATAAAGCGATTGGGACGGCTTATGAACCGTCCCTTTATCACGCTGTTGTATTTCATCACAGGAACAGAGTGCTCAGGCCATGCTCACGGGCATAGCGCTCCGCCTTCTTCCGGTTGATCTGTTTGAGTATCTTGATAGTAAGACGATGTCCCTTCTTGATCTCGTCGGAGCTGACGTCCTCTTTGTCGAACTCCGATATCTTCACCTTGAATACGTTCTCACAGCCGCAGAAAGCATCGTCACGTATATCCTTCGTGTTGAGACTGAGCTGGATATCGCTGAGATTGCTGCATCCGTAGAATGCCCAGTTGCCAAGCGTCTTGACTGATGAAGGTATGACCACCTCAGTCAGGGAGTGGCACCAGGAGAATGCGCTCTCACCTATATATGTTACAGAATCCGATATCTGGAGCTTCTTTAATCCATAACACTCGGAAAACGCTGAATTTCCGATTGACTCTACAGGGCTGTTGATTATTACTTTATTCAGGTTGCGGCAGGAGAAGAAGCTGAGGTCGCTGATCTTCCTTATCTTTCCTGCGATCACTACCTGGCGCACAGAACTGCATCTTCCGAACGCTCCCTTGCCTATTGTTCTGAGAGTCAGAGGAAAATTCAGTTCCTTCAGTCTTATACACTTCAGGAATGCGTTTTCACCGATAGTCTCAAGATTCTGTGAGAAGATGATCTCCTCCAGACAGGTGCAGTGTGCAAAGGCAAACTTCTCCACTGTCCTTATACCATCACCCATAACTATCAGCTTTGCTGACTCGTTTCCACGGAACGCATACTTTCCGATCGTTGTTATGGTAGCAGGGATATTCACCACTTCGTTAGTACCGATGTACTTTATAAGTGTACCCTTCTTGTCGACTACCATATTATTTACATCGTCGATCTCAATCTCAGTATCATCAGCAACGTCGATATTCTCTTGTTTGAGCATCTGTGCAAGCTCAGCAGCCGT
>DNLQ01000113.1 GCA_003488415.1 Ruminococcus sp.
TTGTTCCCTTTGGACTTTACAAGTAGTACTTCTGACTTTAAATCAGAAGTACTATGGCTTAATGCTTCTGTATGAGTAACGTTCTTATACAGGGGAAGTATTTTAATGGGAGCAGGTCATTTCAGCTTGATTATCTCGTTCAGCAGCTTCAGGTCATCATCGGTCAGCTTCATGTTGGTACGGAGAGTCTTGCCTTCAGCAGTTGTGAACGTCACTTCTATCGTACTGCCTTTGTCGGCACTTTTTGCAGCAGCCTTCATGAACTGGAAAATCTTCGGGTGATTCTCCTTGAAGGAGTGGAGAAGAGGACGGAGTTTAAGCAGATCCATCGGATTTAACATTTTTATCAGCCTTTCTTTTTACATCGGGAGTCAGACGGTTCAGAACGTGCTGAGCCACAAGTCCCGTGAATGTACCGGCAAAGCTGCCGGCAATTATCATTTTAGGATACCAGGCGAGTGGAGTGAGGGAACGGACTATAAGCAGAGCCACACACATCTGCCCGGTGTTGTGGAGGAAAGCGCCTATGATGCTGCACAGCCACATATATCTCACAGGTATTATCTTACGCAGCAGCAGCATTCCGGCAAGGCACAGCATAGCTCCTGCCATTGAGTAAAGTATGGCGGAGAAATTGGAACTGAAGAACGCTCCCAGCAGTACTCTTGTGATCACCATAAGCAGAGTTTCCATGGGACTGAATCTGTACACCGCATATACCGTGAAGATATTGGCAAGTCCGAGTTTAACCCCGGGGATGTAGTCCGGCATCTGCAATTCTATGATGAATACGATAAGGGCAGCGGCAGTCAGCAGGGATAGCTCGGTAAGTCGTTTAGTTTTCATAGTTCACTCCGTTCCGGTCATCGAAGCGTATTATCAGTTTGTGCGGCAGGCATACGATAGGGGAGCCATCATTTCTCAGGACACCGGTCTTTACACAGGTGTGATCCGGGCAGTCTGCATCAGATACACGTATCGTTCCGTCGCTTATGACGATTGTGTTCCAGCTTCCGTCGGGGTGGGTTATGGTGAACTCATGATCCGGTTCACGGCTCAGATCAAGAGTCTCTATGATCTTTCCCTCACGTTCTATAACCACTATCTGCGAATGCCCGTGAATGTTCATCAGGATAACAGCCGCCACAGACGCAGCGAGGACGGCGATAATTGCCGCAAGACAAATCTTTACGCCCTTAGGCACGGTGTATCACCTCCACAGGCATCGAACAGGAACTGGAAAAAGCATCGGAAATACCGTCGGTGCAGATCATCCTTCTGTCATTGGTAACGAGTATCATATCGAAGTCCTCGTTGCCTGACTGCCAGTATGATACGGCTTTTTCTGTACCGGCAACGAACAGCGCAGTAGACAGCGCATCGCACATAATTCCGCTTTCGCCGATAATAGTAGCGGACACTACGCCGTTATCAGCCGGGCAGCCGGTGGAGGGATCAAGGATGTGCCAGTAGTTCTTGCCGTCCTCTCCGGTGAAGTACCGCTCGTAGGTACCGGACGTGATGACAGCCTTGTCAGCGATCTCCACAACGCACATATCAGTATCCGGTGAGTACGGATTACGTACAGCCACCCTCCAGAGGCTTCCGTCGGGTTTTGTGCCGACGGTCTGCACGTTTCCGCCGAGATTGATAAGTCCGGAGCTTACACCTTTCTCACGCATTATTTGGGCAACGGCGTCGCTGGTATACCCTTTTGCGAGTGCTCCCAGGTCTATCATAACGTTTTCCGGAACTGATACAGTACTGTCTTCTGACTGTATCTGTCGGTAGTCCACTTTTTCAAGCAGCTCTGACAGCTCATGACTGTCTGGGATACGGTACTCTCCGGTGGTAAATCCCCACGCACGGAGTACGGGATACAGAGTGATGTCGAGGGCGCCGTCGGTAAGGCTGCCGTATCTGATCGCCGCATCTATTATGGCAGCGGTATTTCCGGAAACTCTGACCGGTTCACCGGAGGAGTTTATCCTGCTTATATCACTTTCTGGCAGGGTGACGGAAAGCTCCTTTTCGAGACTGCTGATGAGCTTTTCAGAGCTGTCCAGTGCAGCTGAAGCGTTCTTACCGTAGGCACGTACTGACATGAAAGTATCCATAGCAAACAGGTCACGGGTGAAGGCTGTATTGTCGCTTATATCAATGTTGTTCCGGCATCCGCAGAGTGCCGTCATGAGAAGACCGCAGACTGCGAAGGCAGATAGAGTTCTGTTCATAGGTTTTCCTTTCCAGGCTGTCGCCGCAGATGCAGCACGGCAGCATTGGCACTATTGCTCTTCCAATTAACTCCTGAAGAATTACTGCGGCAAGCAGTAAAATTTGAGGGTTAGTTTGGCAGCAATATTATATGCCACTAACATTATATCACAAGAAAACCGGTTTGTCTATACCCTTATGATCGTACAGATGTGAATTCAATGCAGGGATGCAGATGCGACAGCATAACATAATTTAAAACAAAAAACAATAAAAAGCTATTGCAAAAACAGTCACAAGGGGTTATAATAAATATATAGTCTATTAAATCAGAACGATGTGGAGATTAACAATGGAAAAGGATAAAAAGAGAACCGTACACAGATCAAACAGCAAAAAGAAAGGCAGACCAAAGCTGAGATTCAGGGTGGGATGGCTGATATTCATATTTATACTGTCATTTCTTGCCTGCTTTATACTTTATATGCTTGCAGCGAACTTCAATTCCGATTTCTTCCAGGAGGAATTTGATTCGATATCGGATATAGTGCCGGAGGATACAACACAGGAGCCTACAGAGGCTGCTCCGACCGAACAGAGCACAGAACAGACAGAGGAAAAGGTGATAACCAATCCTGTACCTGAGTCACCTGCCGCTGATCCGTCATATTTTGATTCCTGCTGCCTGATAACCGGTCCGGAACTTCTTTCAATGTCTGAACATTCACAGTTCAAAGATGTTATCGGCAGTGCAGAGCTTGGTGCGGCTAACTGTGGAGATATCAAGATCTCAAGCAGCTACGGTGAAGTGACCGTATATGAGACACTGAAGCTGAAGAAGCCGAAAAATGTATACCTTATGCTTGGCAATGATACAGGGAAAGTACCTGTGGAGCAGCAGATCGCAAAGTACACCGATCTTATCAACAATCTGAAGGCTTCACTTCCCGAAATGAACATCTACGTTATGATGGAGCCGCCTGTGATGTACGATAAGGACGGACTCACCAATGACGCTATCAACGGATACAACGGAGCTCTTCTCAACATGGCAAACAGTCTTGGAGTATACTGTATCGAATCAAATACGGTATTCAAGTCCGAATCGGGAGCTTTATCCGAGTCATACTGGAACTATGAGACACTCACATTCAATGATGAAGGATTCAAGCTGTTTGAGGATCTGATACTCAGGCACGTTGGCTGAAGTGAATAGTATTCTATGATCTCTTGACACTATATATTGTGTCAAGAGATTTTTTTGCTTTTTTTTAATGCTGAAACGGAAAATCGCTGAAAACCGTTGACCTGAAGAAATTTTCGTACAAAACCAATAATAATTTGCTGTGCCTCAAAAGGTCTGTTTGTAGATATTCACGATTGACAGGAAGAATGATTTGCGCTATACTAAGAAAGAACCATATGTGAGAACGGGAAAAGAGACACTACATATAGTATAACGAGGAGAGTTGAAACTATGGAGGCGGAGGTATAACATGATAATCCATATCATCAAGAGGGACGGCAGACAGGTGCCGTTCAATATTGAGAAGATCGCAAACGCCATCTTCAAGGCTGCCGAATCCTGCGGAGGCAGTGATATGAAAACAGCAATGGACGTTGCGGCAGAGGTATGCAATACCTACGAAGAGAAGTATCCCGGAATAACACCTACGGTAGAAGATATACAGGATCTTGTTGAAAAGATACTTATCGAGAAGGGACACGCACGTACAGCAAAGGCATACATCCTTTACAGATACGAGCGAACCCGTGCCCGTGAAATGAAGACAAACCTTATGTGTGTTCTGAACGAGCTCACGTTCAGCGATGCCAAGGACAGCGATATAAAGAGAGAGAATGCTAATATCGACGGCGATACCGCAATGGGAACAATGCTCAAGTACGGCTCAGTATCTGCAAAGGAGTACTATGAGATGTACGTTCTTGATCCGGATCATGCCAAGGCTCATCGTGAGGGAGATATTCATATCCACGACCTGGATTTCTATACCCTGACTACAACCTGTACCCAGATCGACCTTACAAAGCTGTTCCGCAACGGATTTTCCACCGGACACGGATTCCTGAGAGAACCCAATGATATTTCAAGCTACTCTGCACTTGCCTGTATCGCAATACAGTCAAACCAGAATGACCAGCACGGCGGACAGAGCATCCCGACCTTTGATTACGCAATGGCAGAGGGAGTTAAGAAGACCTTTGCAAGCAGGTATATACAGAATATAGCAAGGGGACTGTGTCTGCTGGCAGGGACAGAGAATGCTACAGATACCGCAAAGGCTATCCGCAGGGAGATAGAGGAGAAGTACGGACTGAAGCCTGTACTTGCTGCGGACAATGGCTATCAGGAGAAGGAGACAGAGGTACTGCTCAGGTATACCGACAAGGAAACTGCCGACAAGCTCCAGGTATTCGCACAGAAGAATGCTGAGCTTGAGACTGACAGAGCCACCTATCAGGCAATGGAGGCTCTTATCCACAATCTTAACACCATGAACAGCCGTGCGGGAGCACAGACTCCGTTCAGCTCCATAAACTACGGAACAGATACCTCACCCGAGGGCAGAATGGTAATAAAGAACGTCCTTCTTGCCCAGGAAGCAGGTCTCGGAAACGGCGAGACTCCGATATTCCCGATACATATTTTCAAGATCAAGGAGGGTATAAACTACAACCCCGAAGATCCTAACTACGACCTTTTCAAGCTGGCGTGCAGAGTATCTGCCAAGAGACTCTTCCCCAACTTCTCTTTCATAGATGCTCCGTATAATCTCCAGTACTACAAGGAGGGAAATCCTGATACAGAGATAGCATATATGGGCTGCCGGACAAGAGTAATAGGAAATGTCTACGATCCCGACAGACAGATAGTAACAGGCAGAGGAAACCTCAGCTTCACATCTATCAATCTGCCGAGGCTTGCTATAGAGTCCAATCACAACGTAGGACTTTTCTTTGACAAGCTGGCAAAGATGATGGATCTTGCCATTGCACAGCTCAAGCACCGTTTTGATATACAGAAGCAGAAGCACGTAAGAAACTTCCCCTTCCTTATGGGACAGGGAATATGGATAGATTCCGACAAACTCGGCCCTAATGACACTATTGAGGAGGTATTGAAGCACGGTACTCTGTCTGTAGGCTTTATAGGACTTGCCGAGACACTGAAGGCTCTGATCGGCGCTCACCACGGCGAGTCTCAGGAAGCCCGTGATCTGGGTATTGAGATCGTTACAGCAATGCGTAAAAGACTCGACCAGGAGGCTAAGGAGACCGGACTCAACTTTTCACTCCTTGCCACTCCGGCTGAGGGACTCTCAGGACGCTTTGTACGCATGGATGCTAAAAAGTACGGTATAATAGAAGGAGTAACAGACCGTGATTACTACACCAACTCCTTCCATGTACCGGTATATTATCCGATAAGCGCATTTGAAAAGATCAAGATAGAAGCGCCCTACCATGAGCTGACCAATGCCGGACATATCAGCTATATCGAGCTTGACGGAGATCCCTTGGAGAATCTTCCTGCATTTGAGAAGATCGTCCGCTGCATGAAGGAGAGCGGTATAGGCTACGGAGCTATCAATCACCCCGTAGACCGTGATCCCTGCTGCGGATATACCGGAATCATCGGAGATGTATGTCCCTGCTGCGGACGCCGTGAGCATAGTGATAATGTAGCATTTGACCGTATCCGCCGCATAACCGGTTATCTTGTAGGAACTCTTGACAGATTCAATGACGGAAAGAGAGCTGAGGAACACGATCGTGTAAAGCATGACGTGTGATGATATGGCACAGCTAAGAATAGCCGGGACTGTCAATGACTCAATTGTTGACGGTCCCGGGATAAGATACACCGTTTTTGTACAGGGGTGTCCTCATCACTGTGAGGGCTGCCACAATCCCGGCACACATGATTTCAACGGCGGACAGCTTGAAGATACAGATGTGCTGCTGGAGAAGATAAAGGGTAATCCGCTGCTTGACGGAGTGACATTCAGTGGGGGAGAGCCTTTCTGTCAGGCTGAGGTACTTGCTCAGTTCGGACGTCAGATCAAAGAAATGGGACTTGATATAGTCACATATACCGGTTACAGTTTTGAGGAGCTATATGAGAACCGTGACAAGCACGGCTGGGGAGAGCTCCTTGCTGTGACCGACATACTCATAGACGG
>DNLQ01000047.1 GCA_003488415.1 Ruminococcus sp.
ATTTCCAAAGGTCATCTTATGGTCACCGGCAGGACTGACGAGCTGAAGGAACGCTACGGAGCGTCTAACCTTGAAGAGGTATTTGAAAGGGTGGTGCGTGAAAATGAAATTCTTTAATCTGCTCAGGAAGGAACTGAAGGAGCTGATAAACGTACAGATGCTGGTGAGCCTTGCCGCTATCGTAGCACTGTTCATGCTTGCGGGAAACGTTATGTCAAGCTCCATTTCCGAAGCTGTGAAAAGCGAGTCACATATCACTCTCAGCGACCGTGACAACACCGACTTCACCCGCTCACTTATCGAGAAGCTGAAAGCCGATGATACGGATGTGGAGATAGTAGATACCTCCGCAGAGGGCGACGACTACTGCTCCATCCTTGAAAAAACCGACTCCTCCTACATTATTATAATACCGTCCGGATTTACCAATACTATCGACCAGGGCGGCAAGCCGGAGCTGATAACCGCTTCAGAGATGAAGTCTGCCGCTATGATGGAGAATCTCTCCGACGGTGCTGACAGCGGCATTTCCCAGATCAGAAATATCATTTCCGATGAGGTTGCAAAGCGCTCCGGCATCACTGACGATGAGCTCGACCGCATCGACAGCCCCCTTGAGGTGACTGACAATACCGTGGTCAGCGGAAAGTCCGCAAGGATCTCAAAGAGCTCTATCATCAGCCGTGTGATGATACTCAACGAATTCCTTCCTATTATAATATTCGTGCTTATCATGATGACATCACAGGCTATCATGGGCGCTATCTCCAATGAAAAGATAGACAAGACACTGGAGACTCTCCTTTCCGCACCGGTATCAAGGATCTCTATCCTCACCTCAAAGATGCTGGCGGCAACTATAGCTGCCATTCTCAATGCGGTGGTATGTATGGTCGCATTTGCAGCCTTCATGGCAAAGGCTGCTATCGACATCACAAAGGACGCTCCGGAAGCCGTCACCAACGCTGCAAACAACGCTATGCAGTCATCTCCCATTGATATCGGAGAAGCACTCTCCGCTCAGGGCGCAATGCGTGAGCTCGGACTCACTCTCTCAGTCACCGATTACATCCTCGTCGGCATAGAGCTTTTCATAACGATCATGATCTGTCTCTGTATCTCGCTGATACTGGGCGCACTGGTAACAGACAGCAAGCAGTCCCAGACAATGCTCCTGCCGCTTATGATGGGTGCTATGGTGCCCTACTTCATCACACTGTTCGCAGACGTGAACAGCCTGCCCACGGTCGTGCGCTTCATAGTATACGCTATTCCCTTTACGCATACCTTCACCGCTATACCGAACCTTATGTTCGGTCACAACGGTATATTCCTGATAGGACTGATCTATCAGATAGTATGCCTGATAATTTGTATGTACTTTGCACTGAAGATATTCAATTCCGACAAGATACTCACAATGTCGCTGAATTTCGGCAAAAAGCGCAGGAAGAAAGGCGCTCCGGCAGAAGAATGAACAAATGCCCCTGACGAGAAGTCAGGGGCATTCTTTATTCAGCATTCATACTGTCACGGTACTCCGACGGCGGCATTCCTTCCTCGGTCTTGAACTGCCGGACGAAGTAGTTATAGGACGAATAGCCGCATTCCCGGGCAATATCCGTCACGGTCATGTCTGTACGGCGCAGCAGGTCCTTTGCTTTTTCGATGCGGAACTTTATCATCTCCTCGATGATGCTGCTGCCGAAGTAGTTCTTGTATATCTTCTGGAGGTAGCTCTTGCTCAGGTACAGCTCGTCCGCTATCTCGCTGATGCTCCAGGGCTTCTCCGGATTCTGCATTATCCTGTTCCGGAGCATACACAGCTTCTCGAACTGCGGATTGGAGGTCTGCTCGGACAGGGTATAGGTGTACTTCCTGTTCACCATTGCACGGTGCATAGCGTCCGGGAGGCTCTGGTCGCTGCCCGGTACTATCACGCTCACTCCCAGGACAAAATCCACGTTGCAGCTCTCGCCCTCACCGCTGCTGTCCTTGATACGGGCGCAGAGCATGGGGTAAAGGTCATCGGAGCGTTCGCTCCGGCGGGTGAGTACAGCTATGGAGTAGCTCTCCCAAAGTCCGCAGACCTCGTCCTCACTGAGACAGTCCTTCACCGCAGCCGCAAAGGCTGCCACTATCCTCCTGCACTTCTCCTCACCGCTCTGATAGTAGGTCTTGGCTATTCCCGTAAGCTCTATGCGTATACACTCCATACTTCCGGAAGTCCCTGCCGCAGTCCTGTGGGAGAACTCCATCATCATACCGTTCCTGTTGGGGAGTCCTGTGTACTCATCATACAGCAGCGCACGGTTTGCATTGGTCACAACGCTGTTCATAAAGGAGCGCATCCGCACCTGCTCCAGGGCTATATCCACGTAGTTCGCCCAGTGGAGATACAGTGACCGGAACGCCATTGGATTCTTGCCGAAGGACAGCGCCGCATATCCGAAGAAGTTGTCGTTGTAGTGCAGGGGAGAGATGTAGTAGGCACAGGGGAAAGGTCTGTCCTCTGTCAGCACCGGCAGCAGGTCTGCGGAGCTGAAATACTTACCGTCCGGATAATGCCTGGTGACTCCGTGCTTTGCAAGTATCACCTTTACATCGTCGCCGCACTCAAAGTCCAGCTTGTCCTTGAAGCTGCCGTCGGCGGAGTCTATGTACTTCCTTGTAAGGCAGATGAACAGGTCCTTCATCTTGTAAATAAAGTATGTATGGCTGTCAAGTCTGTCGGAGAACTGGCTGTAGTTCTCGGCGTTGGTTATGTCGAAGAGCATATCTCCGGTAAAGAGGTTCTTTTCGTACATTTCGTTCATGCGATCGGAGCGTGAACGCCTCTTGCGGTCACGGCGCACTCCGCAGCCGCAGCTCCCGCCGACACAGAGTCCGCCCTCACGGTTCGGTATCTTATTGCATATGCGTCCGGTAATGATACGGTAGAGTCTGCGGAAAGCCTCTGCACCCATCTGGAAGTTGGGACGTGCGTAGGTGGTTATGCTGGGGATGAACTCCGCAGCTTCGGGGGTATTATCGTATCCGGTGACGGCAATATCCTCCGGGACTCTGATGCCTCCCTCGTTGAGAGCCTCGATAAGGGACGAAGCCATGATGTCGTTTCCGCACACCACAGCCTCCGGACGCTCCGCAGTGCCGCTTATGATGTCCGCCGCAAGCTGCTTGGCGGAGTCCTTCCAGAAGTCTCCGTAGCGCATCCAGGACTTATCCGGAGTTATACCGTGGCGGCGCATGGAGCTGCGGTAGCCCTTGAGCCTTTCCTCCGCAACGTAGGTATTCTTCGGTCCCGTGAGACAGTATATCTTCCTGAGCCCGTGAACGTCCGCCAGGTGGTCGGTTATGACCTCAAAAGCCTCAGCGTCGTCAATGGACGTGCTTTCAAAGCTGCGGTGGTCGTCGGAGTCCATAAGCATTACAGGCTTGCCTGTACGAAGGAGGAGAGAGTCGATATACTTTGTGATCTCCTCACTGTAAAAGCAGGGGCGGTCGTAGAGGAAGCCGTCGAACCTGTCGGACAGCAGCAGCTTGAATATCTCCCTCTCGGTGTCCTTGTGCAGTGAGTGGGAGTAGAAGTTGTTGAAGGGTGCGATCACGGCTATATCGCAGCCTGTACGGAACGCCTGCTGTATTATGCCCCGGAGTATATCCTCCTGGAAGCCTATATAGCAGTCGGTTATGATGACGCCTATGAGCTTTCTTTTTTTCATATCACAGCCCGGAAACGGATGCAAGGCGGTATTTCGGCGATACTGCCGTCAGCGTTTCCTCAGGCTT
>DNLQ01000114.1 GCA_003488415.1 Ruminococcus sp.
AAGCAGATGAAGGCTGAGCGTGAGCGCCGAGAGAAGATCCTTCAGGCAGAGGGTGACAAGAAGTCACAGGTACTTGTTGCAGAAGGTGAGAAGGAGTCACAGATCCTTCGTGCAGAGGCTAAGAAGCAGGCGCAGATCCTTGAAGCTGAGGCTGAGAAGCAGGCAATGATACTCCGTGCAGACGCTGTAAGAGAGCAGAAGATACTGGAGGCTGAAGGTGAGGCGCAGGCAATTGAGAAGGTACAGGCAGCTCTTGCAGATAGCCTTGTAAAGCTCAATAATGCAAATCCGAGCGAGAGAGTAATACAGCTCAAGTCACTTGAATCCTTTGCTAAGGTGGCAGACGGTAAGTCCACAAAGATAATCATACCCAGTGAGATCCAGGGCTTGGCAGGTCTTGCAGCCGGACTCAAGGGCATTGCAGAAAAGGACTGATCTATAGAAACCCAGGTGCCGGAGGTCATTTCTCCGGCACTTTTCATATACACCGACGATGAATTCAAAGACATTGAATATGTCGATATCGACGGCTGATAAACAAAACACCCCGGAGGCAGTCCGTTCTGACTGTCTCCGGGGTAATTCATTATTTAAGGAAACCGTTGATGATCTGCTGCTCAGCCTCAGCTTCGGTCAGACCGAGAGTCATCAGCTTGATAAGCTGTTCTCCGGCAATTTTACCGATAGCAGCCTCATGTATCAGCTCCGAGTCAGTGTCATTGGCTTCAAGCTGCGGAACAGCAAGGATATGACCTTTATCCATTATAATGGAGTCGCATTCGGTATGACCGTGGCAGGGAGCATTTCCTGTGATGCAGAGATCGAGCTTCTGGTAGGAATCGTCACGGGCAACAGAACGTGAAACGATGTCGGCGCTGGAATCTTTGCCGTTGAGACTGACCTTATATACACTTACCGCAGACTGATCGCCGTGAGTCATAAGACGCTCCTTGACAAGCAGCCTTGCGCCCTCAGCAAGCTCAGCGGTAGTGACACGTTCAGTGGAGTCAACACCCTTGATCTGCACCATTTCCATTTCCATGGAGCTTCCTTCCTCCATGTGTACCTCGGTACCGGGATTCAGTATACGTTTTCCCTTGCCGTCACCTTCGCCGTAATGTTTTTCCACATAGCGTACACGGGAGTTTTTTCCTATGAAGAAACGGTGGATCCCGTCATGTTCGGAGTCCTGAACACCGCAGTTATGGATGCCGCAGCCTGCAACGATAAGCACATCGCAGTCCTCACCTACGAAGAAATCGTTGTATACGGTCTCCTTGAGACCGCTTTCGCTGAGTACTACAGGGATATGGACGCTTTCATTCTTAGTGCCGGGACGAATGCGGATGTCGATACCGCTGCACTCAGTCTTGGAAGTGATCTCAATACTCTCAGTGCTTCTTCTGCCGGTGCTCTCACCGTTGGCACGGATGTTGTAAGCTCCTTCCGGTATTGTATGAAGATCAGCGACCTCCTGGAGTATGCGCTTCTGAATATTATCCATGTCCTCAGCTCCTTTCTGTCAGCTTCTCACAGCTGGATACAGCGGAGGAAGTTCCTATCAGTTCGGGAAGGACATCCTTGCCGGGGCCCTGCTGTTTTATCCTACCGTCAGCCACTACGATGATCTCATCAGCGATCTCCAGTATACGCTCCTGGTGAGAAATAACGAGGATGGAGCTGTTGGATACAGATTTTCTCATTGACTGGAACACCTGTATCAGACTCTGGAAGCTCCACAGGTCGATACCGGCTTCCGGCTCGTCGAATACTGAAAGCTCTGTGCTGCGAGCGAGTATCGTAGCGATCTCGATACGCTTTAGTTCGCCGCCTGAGAGACTTGCGTTCACCTCACGGTAAATATAATCCCTTGCACACATACCCACCTTTGAGAGGTATTCGCAGGACTCGGCAACAGTGAGCTCTCTTCCTGCGGCAATACGCAGCAGGTCGATGACCTGGATGCCCTTGAACCTTACGGGAGTCTGGAGGGCGTAGCTGATACCCATACGGGCACGTTCTGTTATATCCGCATCAGTGATGTCCTGACCGTTAAAGAGGATCTGTCCGGAAGTAGGCTTGATGACACCTGCGATCATCCTGGCGATAGTGGACTTGCCGCCGCCGTTAGGGCCGGTTATTACAGCAAAGACATTCTTGTCTACGCTGAAGTTCACGTTACGGAGAATTTCAACATGACCGTTCTCGCCGTTGACTTCATAGCATATATTTTTAAGTTCGATCATATATAGATTGTCACTCCTTTATATAATGTCTTGATAGTATTTCCTGTCCAAGGTATATTATAACATAATACGAGAATGTTTGTCAACAATCTGTCATTTGCGGAACAAAAGTATCAAACAGTATTCGCATCCGCATAAAGAAACGGTATGGTCTCGGTATTTCCGGCTGAAAAGACTGTATTTATTACGAATTGCCGGTATCATTACTTGACAAATACATGAAAATGTGGTATAAAAAGAAGTAGACATTTTATATTGCACTACCTGTCAGATATTGCCGGAGGCAATAAAATGAAAAAGTATTATGGAGGAATCAGACGTGGAGAGAACATATATCTCCGATGTTCGCAGCAGTCTTGGCACACCTGTGAAGGTACAGGGCTTTGTGGAGAACTTCCGCAACAGCCGTGCTATGGCGTTCATCGTATTAAAGGACATAACAGGTAAATTACAGATAACAGTTGAGAAGGAGAAGCTGCCCGAGCTGGTAGAGACTCTTGATAAGATCACATGTGATTCTGTGCTCACAGTTACAGGAATAGTATCTGAGAACGACTATGTAAAGATGGGCGGGATCGAAATGGTTCCCGATTCAATAATTATCGAGAGCATAGCAGACGCTATCCCGATAGCAAGAAAGGACATTCCTGCCACAAAGAAGAAGGCAGCAGTAGAGCGTTCAAGCATCGACCAGAGGATAGATTACCGCTGGATCGACCTGAGAACAGACGAGAACCAGCTCATATTCAAGGCACAGACCGTAATGGTAAATGCGATGAGACAGTTCCCTCTGGACAGGAAGTTCATTGAGATACACACTCCTAAGCTCATCGGAACAGCCAGTGAGAGTGGCTCAAATGTATTTGAGGTAAAGTATTTTGACCGGAACGCATATCTTGCACAGAGTCCTCAGTTCTACAAGCAGATGGCAATGGCAAGCGGATTTGAACGTATCTTCGAGGTAGGACCTGTATTCCGTGCAGAGAAGTCCTACACCAGCAAGCACACAACGGAGTTTACCGGATTTGATCTTGAGTTCAGCTACATCAACTCTTTCCGTGACGTAATGAAGATGGAGGAGGAGCTGCTGACAGATATGCTGAAGGCAGTCAAGGAGAAGTACGGTGAGGAGATCAAGGAGATGTTCGGTACTGAGGTGATCGTACCTGAAACACCTTTCCCTGTAGTAAAGCTGGCAGATCTTTACAAGGCATTGGAGGAGGAGTTCGGCTATACAGTTGACGATTCCGAGAAGGGCGATCTTACCACAGATGCAGAAAGACTCAGCTATGAATGGGTAAAGAAGCACTATAGCCACGAGTTCCTGTTTGTAACGGATTATGACGCTTCACAGAGAGCATTCTATCATATGCGTGATGAGAACGGCGTTCCAATGGGATACGACCTGATCTGGAGGGGAGTAGAGATAACCACAGGCGCACAGCGTGAGCATCGTTATGAGCAGCTGAAGGCACAGGCAGACGAGAAGGGACTTACAGAGGATGTAAAATTCTATCTTGAATTCTTCAAGTACGGCTGTCCTCCTCACGGCGGATTTGGTATCGGTATAGACAGACTTACAATGCTTCTTCTTGGGCTCCACATCAAGGAGGCAATGTTCCTCTTCCGTGGTCCTAACAGACTTAATCCTTAACAGCATAATTACAGGCGCTCTGTCGGAGCCTCTGTTTTTATAAGAGTATATGATACGTGAGCAGATGCAGGGATAAAATGAGAAACCAAACTTAATAGGAAGAAAGACAGCGGTGCTCAGACGAGTACCGCTGTTTTATCGTTTACGATTGTTCGCTAAGCAATATGGATACACGGTTTTGTATCATATCTGCACATTGTTCAGCAGTACACTCACCCGCAAAGAAACTTGAGGATTCTTCTGCTGTAATATCGTATATTGAACTGTCTCTAACGTTCAGCTTAGTAAATGAAGCAAGGAAACTTGTGAGATACTCCTTGTTTTCCGCAGAAATCGGGGGTATAACGCCTTCTGTATCATCGTATCCGCCGTATTCAGGAGTTACATATCTGCCCTCATTGCTGAGCTTAGCTTTATCGGCGTAATCGAGCCATTTATCAAGTTCTTTGTCAAACAAAGCCTTATTAGTACAGAATCCGCTGTTAAAGCTGCTTTGATAGTCTTCACTCATGATGTAGCACATAAAGTCCCATGCACCGTCTATATTCTTTGAACTGCTTATGAGCGAATAACTGTTTCCGGGAGTAAGCGCACCTCTTCCGTCAACTGAGGGAGCAATTGCATATGTGTATTTATCATCAAGATACAGTCCGTATCTGTGTGGAGATAAAATGAACTCTCCGTAGTTATTTATTTCTATCTCCTGCAGCAAAGCAGTCTTGTTCTTGACAGCAAGTTCAGCTTCACGAGACTGCATTGCAACTTGTGGATTCAGTGAATCAACAACATTTCCCCAGCCATAGTTCTCATTAAGTTCAAAGGAATTACAAAATTCCAACAATCGTATGAACTCTGGAGAATCAAAACTACAATTGCGGGTTTCGTAGTCCACAAAATTTGTGACAGCGGAGCTAAATAAGCTCATCCATGCAGATTCTCTCGATGTAAATGAAGAGTTTTTCGAGCCTAAATACATTCCGTCGGGAAGAACTTCGGCAATATCAAGAAATTCATCAAGCGTCCAATTAGAATGCTCTCTACCAATGATCTCGCTGTTTGCGATCCAAAGATCAAGCCGAAACGAAGTAGGAAGAGAATATACTCCCTCTTTATACTCATAGGCAGATAGAATATTCGGTAAAATATCTTCATGTTTTAAGCCGTCACGTTTGTCCATAAGTTCATACAGATTTTCAAAAGCACCAAAATTCGCATATTTGTACATTTCAGATGCTTCGCCGAAGAAAACATCGGGAGGATCACCTGAGAGAATGTCTAATTTCAGTTCATCGTTGGAATCATATGAACGCACCTGTGCGGAATATTGTTCAGTGGTATTATTGTACATCCATACCGCATCATCACATGAACTGATTGAAGCGATAATGACGGTTTTACGTGTATCTTTCCAGTCATCAGGACGCTTTGTAAGAAGAGTGAAAACAGTCCTGCCACTTGCCGTTTCTGTGCCGATATACGCAAATCGACTGTTTCCCACGCATATAGCAGACTGTATATCGACTTCAGCAACACCTGACTCATTGAGACTGACAAGTTTTATTAATGAATCGTCCTGACAAAGACCGTAAATACAGTTGGCAAGAGTAAAAAACGCTTTATACTCATCGTTTCCGCAAAACACTTTTCCCGAAAGACTAAGTTTTTCACCATATGGTTTCAGACCTGATGAAAGCCGTATTTCCTCGGTATCTGAATAAGTCCATCCGTTGTTGTCGTACATGAGAGAACTGCCGTCCGTACACTGTATATATCCAAGCTGTTTGTCCGAGGTCAGTTCTCCGTCTATGTTTCCGTCAGCATCAGCAATTAAGTACCTGTTATCAGCAAATCCCTTTCTGACGTGTATAATAAAACTGCCGCCGTAAGGTGAAATGCTGATTATAGAGTCATCGCCAAATTGATAATAATCAGTGAATGCTTTTATCTCATTATCTGAAATGATCTTCCCGTCTGCGCTGAATAGTTTCAATTTAACACTGACTTCAGCATTACTGCGGTATGTCTCGACATTTTTTATATCTCCGTCATAAGCTGCATACAAGTAAAGGATAGCTATACTTCCGTCGGGAAGTACACAAGCCGTACTGCTAATGTGATCCGTTTCTTCATCAAGCGTGACAACGTCAGATATCTGCATTTTATCATCGTAGAATTGCATAGCTGTTGTATTGTTCGATCTTGTGAAAATCAGCTTTATGTCGTCATGATAATCGAGAGCGATACACTTTTTATAATTGTCTGGAAAAGCTATGTTTTCCGCACTGTATACTGTTTGTTCTGCCGATGTGATAATGGTGTCTGCGGTCGAGACTGAACTGCTGCTGTTCTTGTCTGAACACGAGGTTATTCCGACAAGAACAGCCAAAACACATAGTAATGCGATAATTTTTTTCATAATAAAGATCCTCCTTTTCCGTCCAGAAAGATAGTTTCACATATAAGTGACTTTCAAAGGCAAAAAAGACGAAATAATCTGGAGATTTCTGAAAATTCATATAGTTGCACAAACGGGCAAACGGATTGTTGTGTAACATTACTCAGTACTGTGGAAAAAGTCTCCGAAACAAGACATTTGCACAAGCACTTTATAAAATGCAGAAACCCGAGGGCTTTATACCCTCGGGTTACATACGATTTTAATAAAGTTCCGTTAAGGATAGCGCACAGACGGCATCTATTTGAGCATTACTGTTCTGTCTTTTTACCTCTCCGGATTGCTTTAACTATTTCAACAACAGGAACGATAACAGCAGCAACAACTACTGCAAGAACGTATTCCATGGCGGAGAGCTTTGTAAGAGAGAAGATATTTCTGAGACCGGGAACAAAGAGTATCGGGATGAGTATGAGGAATGATACGATGATAGATATAGTAAGCAGTTTGTTGTGGGACTTCATTGAGAATACCGACTCTCTGAGGCTTCTCATATTCCAGGAATGGAGCATCTCACATACTGATAAAGTAATGAAAGCCATTGTAGTACCTGCTTCAGGAGAGTTCTTAGCACCGATAACATAGGAGATAAGAGTGAGAACAGCGATAGTAATACCCTGCCACAGCAGATTGATGCCGAGGCCGTCAGAGAAAATGTGAGCATTGGAGCTTCTGGGCTTGCGTGACATTATGCCTTCTTCAGCAGCCTCCATACCGAGAGCGACAGCAGGGAAGCAGTCGGAAATAAGGTTGATCCAAAGGAGATGAACTGGACCGAAGATCGTGAATGAGCCGCCTGTGAGCTTGCCGAGACCGAGAGTAGCGACGAGAATACAGATAACCTCTGAAAGGTTGCTGGAGAGGAGGAACTGAATAGCCTTGCGGATGTTGTCGTAGATACGTCTGCCTTCCTCAACAGCGCCGACAATAGTAGCAAAGTTGTCGTCAGTGAGGACCATATCGGCAACATTCTTGGTAACGTCAGTACCGGTGATACCCATTCCAACACCAATGTCCGCACTTTTGATAGAAGGAGCGTCGTTAACACCGTCACCGGTCATAGCAGTAGTCATCTGTTTCTTGCGCCATGCGTTTACGATACGCACCTTATGCTCTGGCTGAACACGGGCGTAGACGCTGAAATCGCCAACCTTCTCGTCGAACTCAGCATCAGGGATCTTGTTAAGTTCAGCACCTGTCAGAGCCATCTGACCTTCCCCGAGGATGCCCAGCTCCTTAGCTATAGCAACAGCAGTATCCTTATGGTCACCTGTTATCATAACGGGACGGATACCTGCAGTACGGCAGAGACCGATAGCGTCCTTGACCTCAGGACGGACAGGATCTATCATACCGGTCATGCCGATGTATATCAGTTTCTTTTCAAGAGCTTCCGGAGAAGTATCTTCCGGCAGCTCGTCATACTCACGGTAAGCAGCCATAAGCACACGGAGTGCTTCGTCAGCCATAGCCTTGTTTTCCAGGAGTATCCTGCCCCGGTCCTCCTCGTACATTCTGCGTACCTCACCCTTTTCAAGGATGTGAGTACACTGACCGAGTACAACATCCGGAGCGCCCTTTGTAAACTGGATGAAGCCTTTATCAGTCTTGTGGATAGTAGACATCATCTTACGCATGGAATCGAAGGGTGCTTCAGCAACACGAGGAGCTTCCTCCTCAAGCTGATACTTTTTCAGTCCGCACTTATTTGCATAAGCCACAAGAGCGGCTTCTGTAGGTTCACCTGTAACGGAATCGTCAGCATTAAGAACAGCGTCGCAGCAAAGAGCCATAGCCTTTGCGAGAAGCTCCTTGTCATCGGTGCTTTCCTTCACAACAGTCATCTTGTTCTGTGTGAGAGTACCTGTCTTGTCGCTGCATATTACCTGAGCGCATCCCAGAGCTTCAACGGCAGTGAGTTTACGGATAACAGCTCCACGCTTGGACATATTTGTAACACCGATAGAGAGTACAACGGTAACGACAGCAGCCAGACCTTCCGGGATAGCAGCAACGGCAAGGCTGACTGCGATCATGAAGGAGTTAAGGAATGTGGGGAGTGTAACAGCACCGGTTTTCACAAGGTTCTGAACGACGCTGAGTGCAAGGATGAATATACATATGATAAGTACAGCAACAGAAAGGATCTTGCTGAGCTGAGTAAGGCTCTTCTGAAGCGGAGTCTCATCGTCCTCTGCATCGGCGATAGCGCCGGCGATCTTACCCATTTCTGTCTTCATACCGGTAGCAACTACAACAGCCTCAGCACGGCCGTAGGCGATACTGCTGCCCATGTAGAGCATATTTTTTCTGTCACCAAGAGGAACGTCTTCACCTGTAAGTGTCTCGCTTGTTTTGTCGCAGGGAACGCTCTCACCGGTAAGGGCTGATTCTTCAGCCTTCAGAGCAGCGGCTTCAAGGATACGGCAGTCTGCGGGCACATTATCTCCTGCTTCAAGGGTGATAACGTCGCCGGGAACGAGTTCTGAGCTTGGGATGACCATAAGCTCACCTGAACGGAATACCTTGCTCTGTGCAGCACTCATTGCCTGGAGTGCCTCAATAGCTGATTCAGCCTTATTCTCCTGATACACGCCGAGTACAGCATTAGCGATAACGACGAACAGGATAATGAATACATCAGCTTCGAGTTTGCCCTCGGAAATGATACCTGTGATAGCTGAGATCACAGCAGCAGCAAGAAGTACCAGTATCATAGGGTTCTTGAACTGCTCGATGAATCTTGCGATGAGCGTGGGCTTAGGAGCTTCGTTCAGCTTGTTCTGACCGACTTCCTTCAGCCTTGTGGCGGCTTCTTCCGAGGTAAGACCTGTGGGGGTGCTTATGACCTCTTTGAGGACAGCCTCCGTAGATTCGAGATAGTGCTTCATTTACGATTCCTCCGATATGGATTTTTTGAGTTGCAGACCGCAGGCGAAAAGCCTGCCAATGGTATAAATGTATTATACTGTCAAATTATAATATTACGGAATGACGGTGTTCAAATCATGAAAGATATGTGACAGTAATGTGAAACACAATTGATTTTACAAGGATTTAACAATACTATAGTTTTGGATAATTCCGGGAGCGTCAGTATGGTACTTTCAGATCAAGATGTAAAATATGACCGCTGCATACCGACTTGACAGTTGATACCCAGCGGTCTTCCTGTTATATTGTTGACGGATCAGTTTACTGTAACAGCCGCAGTCACTTCCTCCAGTCCTTTACGGATCTCAGCATCCGGAAGGAGGTTAATGACGGGGGTTCTGTCGCTGCTGAATACTACACGCTTAATTCGTGTATGTCTGCACGGATCATACAGGGGATCCTTGCTGTAGGATCCGCATTCCTTGTATGAATGTGAATCCGGGCGTGAATGGTAAACGATCAGAAGATTACCCATTTCATCGGTCACGAAGGAATTGTGTCCCGGACCTGACTCACCGGGCAGATCAGCTGTAGAGAGTACGGGGTGATCCAGTTTTCTCCAGCTTGAAATATCCATAAGTTCAGAATTTATATCAGCTTCAAGCCGTCCGACGCAGTACTCTGAGCCTGTACCGGA
>DNLQ01000009.1 GCA_003488415.1 Ruminococcus sp.
ACCATACACTGATACTGGTTCCAGATATTTACCATTCTGTCGACCTTGTCATCAGGAGTATTTACATTGAAGATCGAAAGGAGGCTGTCCCAGGTATTGCGGAGCTCTTCGAGACCTGCTGCTACCTTCTCGGGTGTGTTGTACTTCTCGATCATTGCATAAGCCTTCTCCTTATTGAGCACCCATGTCTCTCTTGTAAGGAGGTTTGCAGGCTTCTCGTCAGCAAACTTCTTATCCTTGGGATTCTCGGCATAACCAAGAATATAGATCAGTGTCTTGGACTCGCCGGGAGCCAGAGTAATCTTCTTATAGTGAGAAGCTACAGGTGACCAGCCGTCTGCAAAAGAGTTTGACGGCTTGTCAGCCTTAACAGTCTCAGGGTTGTCCCAGCCGTTATAGATGCTTCCCAGGAATGAATCACGGTCTGTATCATAGCCGTCGATCTCATCGTTTACTGTATAGAAAGCGTAATGATTACGTCTGTCTCTGTACTCTGTAACATGATATATTGTGGAGCCTTCGATCTCAACACGGCCTGTAGAGAAGTTTCTCTGGAAGTTCGTGCAGTCATCCTGAGCATCCCAGAGACACCATTCAACGATAGAGAATATGGAGAAGCTCTTTGCTTCCTTTCCCTCGTTGGTGAGGACTACCTGCTGGACCTCTCCGTCATAGTTCTGGGGAACGAAGAATGTAACTTCAGCCTTGAGGTCATTCTTCTTGCCCTTGATAACGGTATATCCCATACCGTGGCGGCACTCATACTCATCCAGCTCAGTCTTTACAGGTGCCCAGCCGGGATTCCATATTGTACCGTTGTCATTGATATAGAAATAACGTCCGCCCATGTCGATAGGCACGTTGTTGTAGCGATAACGGGTAATACGTCTGAGACGTGCATCCTTATAGAAGCAGTAGCCTCCGGCGGTGTTTGAGATAAGGGAGAAGAATCCCTGATTACCCAGATAGTTTATCCAGGGGTAAGGCGTCCTTGGGGAGCTGATAACATACTCCTTATTGGCGTCGTCAAAATAACCGAACTTCATAATTTTACTCCTTTATTTTTCTTTACAAAAGCGGACGGATAAGTCCCCCGTCCAACATTTATAATATTATATCACATTTTGCAGGTTATTACAAGAGACAATGGTGTAGTATATTCGATGCTGCTTTTGTATATTATGCACAATCAATATATTTTCTGTCAGATAATATACTGTATCCTCCACAGCCGTCAACAAGGGAAGATACAAAATGATGATCTGTTTTCAGTCAGCAAAGAATCTCTGATGAGCCTTGAAGGAGTCTCCGGGCTTGATCTCCAGATAACCGGTAACATCAGCAGGCATATCCAGGTTAGGAGCGTCGATCATGGCTGTCATAGGCTCGGGACAGAAGTAGTGATTGAATCCACGGTCATTCCAGATTATCCAGAACCTGTACTCATCAGACACCTCGTAGCAGAGCTTTATTCCGCTGGCAGTATCCTCGGCGATGACACCGTGGAACTCCTGACCGTCAAGTTCAGTTGTCTCTCCGGTATACATATCATTATCTACCACCTGAAGGACGGGCTTCTTGGTGCCGTTCCTGTACTCCAGATCCTGCATGGTGAGGGTGTTGAGGCGTCCGGTCGGGAGGCACCGTGAGTTCAGCTCGCACTTCTTTCCGGCTGGTACAGTAAGACGGATGTCCTCCTCCTTTCCGCCTTCAACAAACGGAGAGTTTATGGTAGTGTGGGAAGCAAGTGACATCGGAAGCACTTTGTCTGAGGTGTTGATGAAAGTGATATTCTGCTCCAGTCCGTGCTCGGAGAGAGTAAAGGTGTACTCAGCCACGAAGCTCACAGGAAGGTATTTGAAGAACTCGTCACTCTCGTCATAGACATAGCGTGTTTTTACCCAGGAACAATTGCTGTCGGAATCATGCTCGACAAGCTCGAACACCCTCTTGTGAAGGAAACCGTGGATATGATTGTTGTAGGGTGCCTTCTCGTTTACCGGGAGCTGATAGGTACCGTCTGAGGTACGGAGCCTTCCGTCTGCGAAACGGTTTGGCAGATAGAGTGTGGGAAGTCCCCATACTTCTGCCGACTGCCTGATGTCCTCGGCAGTATTATCCGGGCTGTAGCGGAAGAACTCCATGCCCTTGGAGTTATTGCGGAGGCGGATCACATTTGAGCCGATCTCATAGGCGATAACTGCCTCGTAGCCGCCTGCGTTCATCTTCACGCAGGTCATTCCTCCCCAGTTGAAAAGCTGTGTTGTGTTCATATGAAAAACTCCTTTTGGAAATAATTAAGATCAGATAAACGGTTCATAACCGCCGTTAAAGCAGTTATAATCCTTGTCTCCACGGAATACATCCGGAGAGCATAAGAGGTTTTCCGGCATCATATCCGGATATATCTGAGTGTGTACAAAGGCATACCGCCCGATATACCTTACTGTCTCCGGTATTATGATAGTGTCCAGGAAACGGCATTCAGAAAAGGCATTTGCACCTATTACTGTCACGCCCTCCGGCAGCACCACCGACTCCACATTGCTGTATACGAAAGCCCACGGACATATCGCCTTTACGCCTTCAGGCACCTCCACATCGGCAGCCTTGCCGGTATACTTCACCAGATAGCCGTCTACTATTACAAATCCTTCTTCCTTCAGCTCAAAGGGAGTACCGGAAAAAGCGTCGTCTGCTGCTTCGATCATGCAAAGCTCCGGATCGTCCGGCATTGTGACGTCTCTCAGGGAAATGCAGTCCCTGAACGCCTCAGGCTCTATATATACCACCCCGCTGAGATCAATGCTCTCAAGCTCTGTACAGCCGCTGAAGGCTCCCTTGGATACAGTGCCAAGATTCTCGGAGAGCCACACCTTTTTCAGGTGCGCACATTCTGCAAATGCGTACATTTCTATATCCTCGATACTGTCGGGCATCTCTATCGTCTCCACAGTATCTGCTGACTGAAATGCGTATGCTGACACTGTTTTCACACAGTCAGGAATGACAACGTGCTGCTCGCAGCCGTTATATTGCAGAAGATTCCCGTTATAGATACAGAAGTCCACCTCACTGCCTATCCAGGAAGTTCCTCTGAAGCAGCCGTATTTCAGCTTAATATCATCCGGCATATCTATTACAGTGAGCATATTGCAGCCTTCAAATGCAAAGCTGTCTATCTCTCTTACATTATCGGGTATGGTCACCGAGAAAAGAGAAGTGCATCCCCGGAATGCCCGTGTGCCGATACATCTGACAGAATCGGGTATCTGTATCTCTTTCAGAGAGGTGCATTCCGCAAAAGTCATCTCAGGCACCGAACCAAGATCCGCCGGCAGTGTCACGGTCTCAAGGGAGGTACAGCCGCAGAAACAGCCGTCCGCAAAGTTGAAGCCTGATGCCGGCAGCTTTACATTTTTCAGGTTTTCACATCCTCCAAATGTACGATACCCCATGTATCTCAGCGACTCGGGAAGAGTCACCGAAAGCAGCTCCGTACAGTCACAGAAAGCCATTCTTCCGATCTCCTTCACTCCTTCTGACACAATGACATGACGGAGAGCAGAGCCGCAAAATGCACACGGAGCTATCTCAAGTACTGCCGGCGGGACTATCAGTGCTGTTATTCCCGGATCGTCATTATACTTTTTGAGTACGCCGCCTTCTATCACCATTCCCATGACTTTCACCTTCTACCTTCTTCACAAGGTATCAGTCCATGCGGTTCTCCATATCCGTATATTCACGCATAGGTGAGATAGCTTTGTAGGCAGGACGGATTATCTTGTTTGAATTTATAAGCTCCTCGATACGGTGGGCAGACCAGCCTGCTATACGGGAAACTGCGAATATAGGTGTAAAAAGCTCATCCGGTATGTCAAGCATACGGTAAACGAAGCCGCTGTAGAAATCAACATTTGCACAAACGCCTTTGTATATGCGCCTTTCCTCCGCTATGACCTCGGGAGCAAGTCTCTCCACAAGAGAGTAAAGAGCAAATTCATCGTGTCTCCCCTTTTCGGCAGAGAGTTTCTCCACAAAACCCTTGAACACCTTTGCACGGGGATCTGACTGAGAGTAGACAGCGTGTCCCATTCCGTAGATCAGTCCGGCACGGTCGAAAGCCTTCTTGTGAAGCAGGCTGCGGAGATAATTCCTTACCTCCTCCTCGTCAGTCCAGTCCCTTACGTTAGCCTTCATATCGTCAAACATCATTGCCACCTTGATGTTGGCTCCGCCATGCTTCGGGCCTTTCAATGAACCGAGTGCAGCAGCGATAGCAGAGTAGGTGTCAGTGCCCGAGGAAGATACTACGTGTACTGTAAAGGTGGAGTTGTTGCCGCCGCCGTGCTCAGCATGGAGCACAAGTGCAAGGTCGAGTATGCGAGCCTCCAGCTCGGTGAACTTCTTGTCCGGACGGAGCATATACAGCAGATTCTCCGCTATTGACAGTTCCGGCTGGGGATCGTGGATGAACAGCGAGCCTCCCTCGCTGGAGTATTTGTATGCGTTATATCCGTACACCGCAAGCACAGGGAACAGTGTTATAAGTTCTATGCACTGGCGCAGCACATTAGGGATGCTGACATCATTGGCGTGATTATCGTAGGAGTACAGCGCCAGCACGCTCTTGGCAAGAGTGTTCATCATATTGTCACTGGGCGCTTTCATTATAACATCACGGGTGAAGGTAGAAGGAAGTGAGCGGAAGTCAGACAGTATCTTCCTGAAGTCTGAAAGCTCATGCTCCGTGGGCATATTGCCGAACAGCAGCAGATATACAGTCTCTTCAAAGCCGAACCGCTTTTCCTTTATGAAGCCTTCCACTATCTCCTCAACGTCAATACCTCTGTAATAGAGCTTTCCGTCGCCGTGATTCGGGTTGCCGTCGCCGGTATTGAGTACCTTTATGGTACTTATGTTGGTAAGTCCGGCTACAACACCGTTGCCGTTGATGTCACGAAGTCCCCGCTTGACATCATACTGTGTGTACAGTTCCGGATCAATACGATATCCTTCAATAGATTTTTCAGCGAGCTTCACGATTTCCGGAGTTACAAGAGAAAATTTGTAGTCCATTAATGTCATCCCTTTCATTTTAAGATCAAGTCTGCCGCTCCTCAGATGATCCCTTACGTCATAAAAAGACAAGTTTTACAGTTATCATCAGATTATACGATAGCTCTCTACATTATAACTTATTTTACAAAAAATGTCAAGCTATACACTTATTTGGGAGGGGAGTGAAACTTATTTTTTCAGCGAAACAGACAATTATACTCCATGTCACAAAATGGAAAGAAAACAATGTTTCCTAACGGAAAAAGGAGACTCCAGGAGTCTCCTTTTCCCATTATATCATCTAATCAAGGACACCGGCAGGCTTTCACCTGTACGGATGGCTTTCAGTTTATGCCTGCGTCTATCTTCTGTATATAGATCGCATCTGTACCTGTGATGCCCTCAGAACCGTCACAGTCAGCGTTTACTGCGCCCTGGTCTGACAGCGGATACTTTGACTTGTTTGCTACGTACTGGAGTACTGCTACAGCGTCTGCTACATTGACCTTGCCGTCGTCATTTGCGTCTCCCGCCAGCTTCTGTCCGGCAGGTGCGGATGAGGTGGGCTGTACAGGTGTCTCTGTGGGCTGAACAGGTGTATCTGATCCGGATGCTGCAAATACCATGTAGAACAGGTTGCAGGAGTCAGCCTTTGTGATCTCGTGTGTGCCTGCTGCCAGATCAACGGTGAGTACGCCGTTATCCGATGTCACCTTATTTCCGTCGATCTTTGCATTGCCTGCTGCCTCTCCGAATACGAGCGTCAGCTTGCCGGATGCAGGAGCGTTGAAGGTTATGCCTGTAGCTGTCTCCATTTTCAGGCACTGTGTCAGGGTGAGTCCGTTGTAGGAAGCGGTACCCTTGGCTGTTGAAAGATTTCCGGTGATAGTGTAGAAGCTGCTCGATGTACCGTTATCGGTGAAGTTGTGTACATATCCGCCGGGTACAGGATCAACAGGTGCAGGCTGTGCTGCTGTTGTAGCTGTAGGCTGCGAAGGCTGGGTGGGAGCCTGAGTCTGTACCGGAGTTTCAGGTGCGGAAGAACCGTCGAAGCGGTAACCCATTTTGTAGTAAGTTCCGTTTACTGTCTCGAATACGTGTCCGTTGCTGATGCTGCCGCTGGAATCTCTCCATGCAGTGTGGAAGTCTGTTCCCACCTTCGGTACGGAGATGCTGGTGAAATCGGAGGCTGTAAGGTTGCTGACAGCAGTTCCGCCGCCCTTTACGCCCTTGTTGGCAGTAGTGTAGGCTGAACCGATCTGGTATGTCTTGCCGCTGTCAATAGCAACGCTGTTTGAGATAGTGCCGTAGAACTTATCGCTCTCGCCCAGTGATCTTCCGCCAACGTATGCGGAGATGAGGTTCTGGAAGTCTGCACCGGGAGTTGTGCAGCGATATGCTGAGAAGTTGGGCTTGGAGTCCTCGCCGTTGTTTACAGCCGTACAGTTCACCAGCTTCGCCAGCTTCGGGTTGTTGTTGTCAGTGAAGCCGCAGTGCAGGTTCTCAAATGCAAGACAGTTGATGACCTGGTGGGGAGAGCCTACTCCCGAACCGCCCAGTTTGAAGCCGTTTCCGTCATTCTGAGGATGGAGCTGACTTGTTTCAGTTCTGCCGTTGCGGAATGCGATACAGTTCTTTATTGTTACTGCACCTATCGGACCTGTTTCAGTCTTGGCAAAGAGATCCCAGCCGTCGTCACTGTTATTGTAAGCCATACAGCCGTCAAATACGTTGCCCTCGCCGCAGGTCAGCTTTGCAGCAAAACCGTCAGCATCCTCCTCGTTGTCTGTATCAAGGTTGTTGAAGGAGGTGCAGTTCAGCACCAGGTTGTATGAGGGCCAGTCGGAGATGTTTGCTGCATCGGTTCTGTATCTTGAGATCTGGAGACCTGTATCCCTGTTGCCGTAGAGCTTCATAAGCTCGATCTTGTTGTGATTTCCGGAAAGAAGTATACCGTTATCACCTGCGCCGGTAATGGCGAAGTTGTAGAAGTGCCAGTATGAGCCGTCAAGGACGAATCCTCTGTTGGAGGAGCCGAATTCCAT
>DNLQ01000015.1 GCA_003488415.1 Ruminococcus sp.
AAGCAATTAGCTGTTCACAGCAGAAAATACAATAATTTCCCTATGCGCCCACTTAACTGGAAGTCTCCTTCCGACTGCATCAAGGCTTTCCTTAAATCAGGTCAAGTTTTTTGATTTAATTTGTCTCACATCATTGACAAACCAACATTTTTGCAGCAGAGTGTCCCCCGGAGAGGGGGACACAGAAAACACGTCATTTTCCGGACAGATTTTTCCTCAGCTGACCTATCTCCTCATCCGACAGACCAAGACCTCTTATGTAGTTTTCAGCAGCGGCTGAGATATCGGCAGTATGCAGATCAAGCACTCCGAACTCCCTTGAAAGGAACATCTCAATGACTTCTCTGATCTCCTGCTCCATACCCTCCGGCAGAGGCTGATGTATACCGTCTGCAACGGCATAGTAGTTCTGATACGATTTCAGGTAGTCGTTCTCCACCTGTTCAATACCGGCACCCATAAGGCATTCCAGGACGGCGGAGAAGAATCCGCAGCGGTACTTTCCCTCCATACAGTGTATCAGGTACGGACCTTCGTTCTGTGCGATATGGCGGAGACCTGCGGCGATACCCTTCCGGCAGTTCTCAGAGCCGAACACCAGCGGCAGTCCGACATAAGCCACATTCTGCCGTGAGTAGTAGGACTCACTGAAGCCGCTGTATTTCTCCCCATGGCTCTGCGTATCGGCGAGGTTCACCACAGTCTTTATCCCGTGTATCTCTGCGGCACGGTCTGCCCAGGCGTTCCGTCCGAGTGAGCTATCTATCGGCGATGACGTCCGGTACAGCACTCCCGGAGCTATATCCCCCATGCTTATCATGCGGAAGTTTGCGTACTCCTCGTCGGTAAGATCCGGATAGCTGTTCCTGTCATGAGTCCTTATAAGTCTGCTTACAGCCTCTCTGCGGCTGTAGCCGCCCTTTTCCTTCAGCCATATCTCAGCCTTCACAGGTCCTTCAAGCTCCGGAGAGAATACATATTTCTGCTTGCTGCCGCCGGGATCCTTTACAACAAGTCCTGCGGAGACAGCTACAGGATCGTAACGGGAAGTGATGTACACAGTATCCTCGTCAGTACCGAAGAGAGTGGTGTTCCCTTTATCCATGTATATGCAGTCGGTGTACAGGTCAATATCCGATCTCCGGCTGCATACCGGCACATCAAGGACATGACCGTTCACCGATACAGTTACTGTATCATTGAAGTCAAAGTACTCCAGGAACTCCTGTCCGCTGATGTCCAGAGCTATGCACATACCGTCGGAGAGGGAGAGATAGCTGTCTTTCCTTACATCGGCAGTCAGCACTTTCTCAGAGGAGAGCCTTCCGGCATAGTGGGGGAGATCGAGATCTCCGCCGGTGGAATCCCAGGAGTAGTACCGCAGTATAAATGAAGCGTCGGCAGCATCTGTCAGACCGTCTCCGTTTACGTCTCCGGCGTACATCATGGCAGGGGAGAAAGTACCTGACAGTCCGGTGGATATCAGGTTATACTCCTGCATGACTGCGGAAGCGTCGGCGGTATCGGAAGTATTGTTTCCGTCAATGTCTCCGGAATGGCTGCGGTATGCTCCGGCAGTCATCCCTTCAAGGCACAGGCATACAGCGAGTGCGGCGGCATAGCTTAGTACCTTCATGGCATCCTCCTTATCAGGCGTGATGATTCTTCCGCCTCCGCAGTCAGAGGAAGAACAGTTTTACCCGGTTATCTCTTTGCTGAACAGTCTCAGAACGTCCATTCTCAGTGCGTGATGCTCCGGCTTTGTAAGCTCGGGATCATCATCCAGCAGCTCCTTCGCACAGGTCTGCGCCCGGCTGAGAAGCTCCATATTACAGGCTATATCGGCTATTTTAAGCGGTGGGAGACCGTGCTGGGCGCTGCCGAAGAAGTCTCCGGGCCCACGCATTTTCAGATCCTCCTCGGAGATCTTGAAGCCGTCCGCAGTGGAGGACATTATCTTCATCCGCCTTATGCAGTCCTCGGAGGTATTATCGGTGATGAGGATGCAGGTGCTCTCGTACTCTCCCCGTCCGACACGTCCCCGGAGCTGATGGAGCTGTGACAGTCCGAAGCGCTCGGCGTTCTCTATGACCATAACGGCTGCATTCGGAACGTCAACTCCCACCTCCACTACGGTAGTGCATATCAGCACCTTGATATCCCCGTCACGGAACTGCTTCATTACCTTTTCTTTTTCCGCAGCCTTCATCCTGCCGTGGAGGAGGGCAGTCTCATAGCCTCTGAGGTCGCCCTTTGCAGCTTCTTCGGCGTAGGTCTTGACGGCGAACAGGTCACTTTCGCTGTCCTCTATCATGGGGCATACCACATAAGCCTGACGTCCCTCGTCGAGCCTGTCACGGACGAAGTTGAAGGCTCTGTGGCGGAGCTTTCCGGTAACGGCGTAGGTCTTTACAGGCTTTCTGCCGCCGGGGAGCTGCCGTATCACTGAAATATCCAGGTCGCCGTAGATTATTAGGGCGAGGGTGCGGGGGATAGGAGTCGCAGACATGACGAGGCGGTGAGGGGAGTCTCCTTTCTCCGCAAGTGCCGCACGCTGTGCCACTCCGAAACGGTGCTGTTCATCGGTGATGACCAGCGCAAGGGACTTGTACTCCACGTCCTTCTGAATGATAGCGTGAGTACCCACTATCACGTCAGCCTCTCCGGAGGCTATCTGCTCTCTCAGTGCAGCCTTCTTCTTTGCGGTCACAGAGCCTGTCAGCAGCACTACCCTTACCCCGAAGGGCTCAAGGAATCCGCTGAGAGTGCGGAAATGCTGCATGGCGAGGATCTCCGTAGGTGCCATGAGTGCAGCCTGCACTCCGTTCCTTGCGGCAAAGAAGCAGGCTGCTGCGGCAACGGCAGTCTTTCCGCTGCCCACATCGCCCTGGAGCAGCCGGTTCATGGGAACTCTCCTGCACATATCGGCAGTTATCTCCTGTGCAGCCTTCATCTGGTCTCCGGTAAGGGTAAAGGGCAGACCGCTGGTAAACTCGGTCAGGTCGGTATCCGGGGACATTGCGGCGGCAGTCCGGCGCCGGGTACGTGTCTTCATAAGTGACATACCCAGCGACAGTTTCAGCAGCTCGTCGAAGGCAAGGCGTTTTCTGGCTTCTTCTGCGGCAGTCTCGCTCTCCGGGAAGTGAATATTATCCAGTGACCAGCCAAGCTGCCGGAGACTGTAGCGCTCCAGCACCTCCTCCGGCAGAGTCTCAAAGGGCTCACGGTGCATCATCTCCAGCGCCTGCTTCATATTGGTGCGTATCATGGCGGCGGAGAGTCCCTGAGTAAGGCGGTACACGGGCTGTATCAGTACGTCCTCTCCCTCCTTTACCCAGGTGGGAGAGCTTATCTCCTTCCTGAGAAAGTTTCCCGTGACCTTGCCGTACATATAGTAAGTCGTTCCCTCAGAAAGTGCGTGGTAGGCATAGACGTTGTTGTACACCACTACAAGTATATCGTCAGTTCCGTCACTGGCGGCAGCCTTGCATATCACAAGGCCTCCCCGGATGCGCTGGGGGGGAGTCTTTTTGTACACCGTCAGCTTCAGCACGTTGTACTCTCCGATGACAGCCTGTGCCACCGGAACATGGGTGCGGAAGTCAAGGTAGGTGCGTGGTATGTGGTAAATAAGCCCGTAGGGAGTGGTTATCTCCAGCTTCCTGTACTTCTCTCCCCGGGCTTTTCCTACTCCCTTTAAGTATTCTATATCGCTGAACAGATTTGCAGGCATATAAGTCTCCTATAAAACAAGGGCGGACAGTGTGTCCGCCCATCAGATCAGTTTTCCCGTACCAGCTTATCTCTGCTCGCAGATGAGCTTGATAGCTGTTCTCTCCTCGCCGTCTATAGAAATATTGGCGAATGCGGGGATACAGATAAGGTCAATGCCGATAGGGGCAAGGTAGCCTCTTGCGATAGCAATTGCCTTTATCGCCTGATTAGCTGCACCTGCGCCAACCGCCTGTACCTCTACTGCCTTCTGCTCCCGGATAACTCCGGCAATAGCTCCGGCAACTGAATTTGGTGTTGAGTGTGATGAAACTTTTAAAACCTCCATTATTGAGCCCTCCTGTTATAAGATTTGTATTAACTCTTGTACTACGTTGTCATCCTTTATCCAACTATTGTACAATATATTATACAAGTGTATTATACACCAGATTCGTGAATAATACAAGTACTTCAAAGAAAATTTGTGAACTATCTTATAATCAGTCTATCAATTTTGTGCGATTTGCCAGTTTTCTCGTCGAATTCAACACATACTCCGCAAAGAAAGCATTTTCCCTCAGCCTCCTTGAATCTTGCCGGCATATGGAAACGCTGCTTGTTCACCGCAGACTTTATGTCCACTCCCAGGCAGGAGTACTCCGGGCCTGTCATGCCAACGTCGGTGATATAGGCAGTACCGCCGGGAAGGACGGTCTCGTCGGCAGTCTGTACGTGGGTGTGAGTACCCAGTACTCCCGTGACCTTGCCGTCAAGGAAGAAGCCCATAGCCTTCTTCTCAGAGGTCGCTTCTGCGTGGAAGTCCACAAAGACGGCAGGGCAGCCGATCTTCCGGAGGACATCCTCAATAACGGTGAAGGGGTTGTCCAGGGACTCCATGAAGGCAGTCCCCATAAGGTTCACGAAGCCCACGGAATAAGCTCCCATATCCAGCACGGCAAAGCCCTTTCCGGGCGCTCCCTGGGGGTAGTTCACGGGACGTATTATCCAGTTCTCGCTGTATACGTCGTAGGAATCCCAGCGGCGGAAGGCGTGGTTGCCGGTGGTGATAAGGTCAGCTCCGGCATGGAGTATGGACTCGGCAGACTGACGTGTGACGCCGTTGCCCTGGGCAGAGTTCTCGCCGTTGACCACGACGATGTCCGCACCGTACTGACGTTTCAGCTTCGGGAGGTTATCCTCCAGGAAGGTGCAGCCGGCGCTGCCGACTACATCTCCGATAAACAGTAATTTCTTCAATTCTATCTCCTTTTGTCCGGGATCTATTTATGATACTTGCCGCCGGTATTTATCTGGAAGCAGCGGTATATCTGCTCCAGCAGCATCACCCGGGCGAGCTGGTGGGGGAAGGTCATCTTCGACATGGACAGTTGAAGGCTCCCCATAGCCTTTATCTCCGGATCAAGACCGAAGGAGCTGCCGATGATGAAGGTAACGGTGCTGTGTCCGGCAACTCCGGCACTGCTGATATGTTCCGCAAGCCCGGTGCTGGAAAGCTGTTTTCCCTCGATGCACAGGGGTATTATCATACCTTTGGCGTACCGGCGTATCTGTTCAGCCTCCTTTTTCAGAGCCGCAGCTATCTCCTTCTCCGAGGGGCTGTCGCTGAGTCTTGCCTCCTCCAGTTCGTGTATCCCGAAGGTGCAGTACCTTCCCAGACGCTTTATGTACTCGGCGCAGGCATCACGCAGGTAGTCCTCTTTCAGTCTGCCTATTACTATAAGATTAACGTTCATCAGAATATCACCGTCCCTCCCTGAGATTCAACGGGGGCGACTCCCAGAAGGTAGTCACGTCCCTGGGTATATCCGGACAGTGCATTCATTACTGTACCATAGGCTGTATCCGGACGGTTGTTGTCCTGACTGAGGTGTCCCAGCAGCAGGTGAGTAGTACCCTGCGCCACCAGTTTCTGTGCCATGACAGCGCTTGCGTCGTTGGAGAGGTGTCCGTTAGGGGAGAGTATACGCTCCTTGAGGTACAGTGGGTACTTGCCGTGCCGGAGCATATTCTCGTCGTAGTTCGCCTCCAGGAGCACCAGCCGGCAGCCTTTCAGCGCCTCGTCCACCTGGGGAGTGACATAGCCTAAGTCGGTACACACAGCGCAGAACTTATCGTCAGATGTGTGTATGCGGTATCCGCATGGCGATATGGCATCGTGGGGAATGGGGAAGGCTGTTACCTCGCAGTCAGCGCAGGCAATGGGACTTCCGGGCATTTCTATCACCGGAGACTCCGGGGACAGCTTGTCTGTATCGCACAGCCGCTGGAGGGTACGCTTCATGCCGTAGACGGGTACACCTGTTTTCTTTGTGAGCATTCTGAGTCCGGCGATGTGATCGCTGTGTTCGTGGGTGATGAATACAGCCTGTACAGCCGTAAGGGGGATGCGGTTTAATTCGAGGGCTGCGGAAAGGCGTCTGAAGCTGACTCCGCAGTCAATAAGAATACCGCCTTTCTCAGTTCCGATGAAGGAGCAGTTTCCCTTGCTGGAGCTGAAAAGCGGATAGATCCTTGCCATAGTGATTCTCCGTTCATTATGTCCTGTACGGACATTGACATATAGCTGTCAAACAGCCAATTATAATTTTACCACTGTTCCGGAGATATGTCAAGGGAGTG
>DNLQ01000225.1 GCA_003488415.1 Ruminococcus sp.
ATATTTTTAATAAATAATAGCAATTTCGTGCTAAATTTGTGCAATATAATCAATTGTATTTCTGACTGAATTATTCTATAATACAAGTATCGGAGACAGAAAACACCGAAATTTCGGGATATGCTCCGATCACAATAACAAAGAATTTGCCAAAGTTCATTATTATTGTGTCCTGTGATTCATCGGTTTTCATAGTACAAATCTGCGAGCCGGTTTAAACTCCGCCGGTATTACTCTCTGCACCATTTTCACTACTATTGTTAAGAAGTAAGCTGTTATTAAACATTAATGCCTATAATATGTTTAATCGCCTAAAGCAGCTTCCAGTGAATGCACTATTTGTTTCATCAGACTACAATGCAGATCTATGATGACGCTTGTTCGTGAAAAAAGCGTCAACCGAAACTGACAAGCGCATATAGAGGGTGTGCGTGAGTCAACCTTATAATAACGTTCTTCCCCGGCTATTGAGAGGGTGCCGGTGAAGGGCGTTATTTTTTTCGATTAATAACGGACACTTTGTGACGGATTTTTTAATATTTTCCATTCACTATTGAAAAAAGATTAAGGATAATGTATAATATAGGTATTGAGAATGAAAATCAAGCCCACCCATAATCGGTACAGAGATAACTGTCGGGAGGAAAATATGAAAAATAAATTAACTTCTTCTATAGTTTCAGTGATCGCGGCGTTTGCTGTAACGGCGTATACCTCATCCGCCGCAGCCGGATATACTGCAAAGGATCTTAACGGACTCAGTGATTTTCTGCTTGGAAATACTGTCGGTATGAGTGAGGATGTGAACGGCGACGGAGTGTGCGATGCTTTTGATCTGGTATATCTCCGCATGGCGATGCAGTCTACAGGTGAATTCACTGAGCAGTCTGTAGCTGCTTCCGAAGAAAACGTGAAATATACCGGACGTGTCCTTTACACTAATGATGCCGCATGGCTTATCCACAGCGGATGCGCCGCTGAATTCAAAGTCACGGGCAAGTCAGCTTCAGTGACTATAAAGGGTGACGGATCAGAGAGCAACAGCGAAAAGAACCGTCCGAGGTATGCAGTGATTGTGGACGGTGAGATCATACTTGATGAACTGCTGTCCGTAAAGGAGAAGAGCGTTGAGCTGTTCTCCGGTGATACAAACCGGACTGCCACAGTCAAGGTGATACACCTCTCCGAAGCGAATAATGGTTCTGTAGGTGTTGGTGCGATAAATGTAGTATCTGATTCGTCAGCTCCTGTTGTACCTGCTCAAAAGAAGAATATTTCCGTTGAATTCATCGGAGACTCTATTACCTGTGCTTACGGAGTTGAGGGCAAGGATCAGTATGAGAATTTCAGTACCTCTACGGAAAACTTCATGAAGTCATATGCTTATCTTGCTGCGGAGCTGCTTGATGCTGATTACAGCGCCGTATGCTTCAGCGGATATGGAACCACTTCAGGATATACATCTGACGGCAAGAAGAATGCAGCAAGCCTCGTTCCTGATATGTATGATTCCTACGGCAGCAACGTACCATTTCTCAAACAAGCCTGGGATCACCAGGAGCATCCTGTTGATGCTGTGTTCATCAATCTTGGTACGAATGACAGCGGCTATGTATCGAAGGATCCGGATACACGTTCTGAGGAGTATATAGATGAGTATGAAGAATTTCTCGGTGATGTCTATAACAGCAATCCGGATGCTGTGATCGTATGCACCGTGGGTATAATGGGCTGTGAGGAGATGTATCCGTATATACAGGAAGCTGTAAGACGGTTTACCGTAAAGTATCATTATGACAATATACATACCTATCTGTCACCTACGCATAATTACCAGGAGGACGGGATAGGTTCTGACTGGCATCCGTCTGAGGTAACACAGCAGAAGAATGCCTATCTTGCCGCCTATCACATAAGTAAGGCACTTGGTATCGAACCGGATGAGATCGGCATCAATTCAGCATCTGAGGGAACCTTTGCAACATCTGTTGATTCTTCCGCAAATATGAGCGAGTACCTTAACGACTGGGACAAGTCCTATCATGTTACTACAGTGTCAGGCGGAACATCCAAGGATTCAATAATCACTACACTTTCCCCTGTGAGACTGAAAAAGGATGCGACCTACCGCATCAAATTCAGCGCCTCGGCAGACAGCGGTGCAGAGATACCACTGTCCCTGACTGATTCTGACGGAAAAGTGGTTTTCAGCGATACCTTTACCGGCAGCGGTGATAAGACTCCGTATTCGGCAGAGTTCACCACTGATGCCGCAGATCCGGAGGCTGTACTGAGTTTCAAGCTCGGCGGTATTGACAGTCTCAGGTTCAGCGTATACAATATGGAAATAACAAGAATCAAATAACAGGAGATCGCACATGGATAGTAAAAGGGCATCAGCTGTAGTAATGGCTGTGATAGCTGCAATGCTTGTCATCATGGCAGGAAAGGGCTGCACAAATAGCATCGACAAGCGTAACAAGCAAATGAACAAAACCTCCCAGACTCAGGCATACAACGGAAAAGGGGCGTACAACGGAGGCGGAAATGCCGGTATGTATTACGGCGGGCTCTCACCTACACCACCTTCAGCGACTGATGCTGAAAGCGTGACTGCTGTAGATTCGGCTGAAGGAGGGGTAATATATATAGATGTTACTGATGCAGATGGAAATGTGAGCGCAACAGTTCCGTATGTGCCGCAGAATGTTGATGAAACAATGAATGCTCCCGATCCCACCAAGTCTGTACTTGAGCAGTACGAGGAGGATAAGGAAAGAAACCGCCAGAACAAGATAAGCGGATATAATCATCAGGATAATACAAGTGCCGCAAATCAGTACAAATATGATATAAAAGATGCGACATTCCCGGAAGACTTTGCTATAGTAATAGGATGATATGTTCAATCCCGGCATAGCCGGTAAAATATGGAGGAAAAAACAATGGTTATAATCGAACTTGAAAACGGAAAGAAGATCAAGATAGAGCTTTATCCTGATATAGCTCCTATCTCCTGTGAGAACTTTGAGAAACTTGTAAAAAGCGGATTCTATGACGGACTTACTTTCCATCGTGTTATCCCTGGATTCATGATCCAGGGCGGCTGCCCTCAGGGAACAGGTACAGGCGGCCCGGGATGGACTATCAAGGGCGAGTTCGCAGCAAACGGCGTAAAGAACGACCTGAAGCACACAAGAGGAGTACTCTCTATGGCACGTTCAATGATGCCTGATTCAGCAGGTTCACAGTTCTTCATCATGCATCAGGATGCACCTCACCTTGACGGTCAGTATGCTGCATTCGGCAAGGTAGTAGAGGGAATGGATGCAGTTGACGAGATCGCCGGCGTTGAGACCGACTACAGAGACAAGCCTCTCACTCCCCAGGTCATGAAGCGTGTGACAATAGAGTAAGGAGGACTTACAATGGGATTCAAGCTGACCAAAAGTATAAAGCTTGGAAAGTTCCTGAGGATCAACAAGACCAAGAAGGGATACAGTGTGTCGGTTCTGGGAAAGAATCTGAAGCTGACTCTCAATAACAAGAAGAAGCTCACTGCCTCGATACCCGGTACAGGCATCTCATACGATACCAATCTCGGAGGGAAGGGCAAGAAGGATAAGAAGTGACCGTGCTGTACAGCAGGATGTCTGACAGTAAATGAAAGTGATCGGATAATGCAGCAGCAATACTGGCAAGCTGTACTATTATCATAGAGCTGCTGATACAGATAAGCAGAGACAGTTATAATATGCACGGTAGAAAGAATGGGATTTCCATAATACAAACAACAAGGCGGCAGAAGGATCTGCCGCCTTATCTTATTATTCTTTTCGCAGGTAACGAGAAGTTTTCTTCTTCTTTTTCTGCTCATACATTACCTCGTCAGCACGGGTAATGAGGTTGAACAGTTTCACATCCGGATCGGGTTTAGTGATGATAGTACCGATACTTGCAGAGAGCTTGTATGGTTTTCTGAGAGCGTTATTCACAGTGTCGATATTATTGCGGAAGGACGTCTCCAGAGTTTCAATATCTTCTTCTGAAGCACCGGGGCCGAGTATGATGAATTCGTCACCGCCGAATCGAGCGCAAATACTGTCCTTTGTACAGCATTTGCTTATCACGTTTGCAAGGCACTGGAGAGCATAGTCTCCTTCCTTGTGACCGTAGCTGTCATTTATCATTTTCAGTCCGTCCATGTCAATAAAGGAGATAAGCAGGTTCTGATCGGTTTCAATGCAGCGCTTGAACATAAGGTCGGCAGTACGAATGAAGCCGTTGCGGTTATAGATACCGCAGAGGGGATCCATAACGTAGAGCCTGTCGAGTTCTTTGATAACGCTGTTTAGATGAGTCAGCTTGCGTACATTCTCTATAGAGTTGCTGATATTGAGCATAAGGGTGTGGCACAGCATACTCTTTATAGGAAAATCGCTGTTGGTAATGATGTAGTATCCGAGGCATCTTTCACGGAAGTGGAGGGGCAGGAAGAAGCTGATATTACCGCCGCCTGACAAAGAAATGGGGTACATATCGCTGCTGGAGAAGCTGGCAGAAGAAGTGACCTCACCCTTGTTCCAGATCATAGGAGCGCTCATGGTTTTGGTATAGCCGTGTATCTGATAGTCCTCAGTGATCTGTGAGGTGTAATGACCACGGAAGGCGCACTCCCAGCCGGAGCAGAGACAAATGCAGCATTTTTCACATCGGAGCTGTTCAATGAACTGACTTATAATGCTGAGGTCTTCCTCGGCGTTATTAGCATCCGCCATTTTAGTTGTCATATTATTCAGCAGGGATATATCGGATCTGCAATTGCTTATAAGCCTGTATACATTATGTTTGTATTCCCTGATATTCTCGTGCAGTCCACAGTGACATCCGCAGCTCTCAGTGAATACAGGTTCGGCGTTGAGAACAGCAATATGCTCTGTCTTCTCAGGGTACAGTACAGCCATGCAGGCATGGTATCCAGCCTCCTCAAGGGGACGTGATACTGTAGTTATGGCAGGATAGTGGTGAGTTGCATCGCTGATGTTGTCGAAGCCGGTGAGGATGACGTCCTCCGGGATGCGGTAACCGAGAGCTTCAAGTTCTGCGGCAGCGCCGAGAGCCATAGCATCATTGGCACAAATTATGGCTTCAGGCATAGGCAGACCGTTATTCAGGAACTGTCTTACACCTCTTACGCCGCTGGAACTGCGGAAGTCTCCGAAGAAGATCCTTCTTGCATCCGGAGTGAGACCGTTCTCGCTCATTATCTTAATGAAGGCATTGTATCTGTCCATTGCCTCCGGATTGGAGTTCGGGCCGGCGATCATAGCGATCTCCTTAGCGCCGTGAACATTAATAACATGGCGCACTATCTCTTCCATAGCCTTTGTATTGTCTATACTGATATTGTAGAACTCCGGGTAGTCATCGCAGTCAAGGACGGATACCGGCAGACCGGATTCCTTTGCACAGCGGATGATCTTTTCTTTCTCGGCAGGATCGCTGATAGTGTTTGTGAGTAGGATGATGCCATCAAAACGGCTGTAGTTGATAAGGTTGTAGATATTGTATTCACCAATATCAAATCCGGAATTTGTAATGACTCCTCCGAAAGCAGAGAAGCAGGCGATATTTGCATTGTGTTCACGGGCGCAGCTGATGACACCGTTGATTACAGCGCCCTGATATTCCTCGTCTATACCTGCAACGACGAGGGCAATGTTCTTTACTGATTCTTTCTTCATAATAAACACCTTTGGTATGCACAAAAGTGCAGTTCTTTCCCCGTGCTGGCAGAACGTCGGCTCATGGTGAGACTGGAGAGCGAGGTGACAGCTTCAGGCATTATAGTCTCAGCAGTGAAGAAATGACGAGCCAGCATAATCTTTTTTATTATTATATCATATTTTTGCTTGAATGTTAATACGTTTCCGGAGTTTTTCATCAAATTTTCAGAAAACTTGTTGAAGAAAATATATATAACCCTCATAACGGACTCAGGAAAGGCTTTCCAGACGCATTCTGAGTTTATGGATTATCTTTTTTTCAAGTCGTGATATGTATGACTGTGATATTCCTATCAGTTCCGCAGCCTCCTTCTGGGTTTTCTCCTTGCCGTCACACAGTCCGAACCTCAGTTCCATTATCTCACGCTCACGGTCATCCAGTTCAGATACGGCATTCCGCAGCAGCTCTCTCTCAGCTTCTGTCTCGATCCCTTTGCTGACAATATCGTCATCAGTGCCGAGTATATCCGACAGCAGCAATTCATTGCCGTCATAGTCTATGTTCAGCGGTTCATCTATGGATAGATCGCCACGGTACTGAGATGCTTTACGCAGGAACATAAGTATTTCATTCTCAATGCATCGTGATGCGTAGGTTGCCAGTTTGATATTCTTCTCAGGACTGAAAGTACTAACAGCCTTGATAAGACCTATAGTGCCGATGGACACAAGGTCTTCTATGCCGATACCTGTGGACTCAAACTTTTTCGCTATGTATACCACAAGGCGCAGATTATGTTCTATAAGGATATTCCGTGCTTCATGGTCGTTATCGGTGAGACGGGCAAATATCTCGGTTTCCTCCTGACGGGTAAGCGGCGCAGGGAGAGTATCCGGACCGTTGACGTAGAACACCTCTCCCACAGCAATTTTTCTCAGCTTTTCGATAATGATTCTTATGATCTCCATGACCATTCCTCCGTTCAGTATTTTATCAGTTCTGGGTTGAACACAGCTTTACTGCCGCAGTTCCCGAAGCCTACCACAGCATCTGCTGCCTTGCGTTCGCCGGTAGATTCATTGACTATAAGGACTTCATCCGGGCGGAAAACAGGGATAAGTCCGCTGCTGGAGACTGTAGCACACGGGAGCAGTCTGAATCCGGCAGGAAGGGCACCGGGAGCATATTCCGTACCAAGGAGCTTTTCAAACTCTTCCGTACTGCATATTATCACTGGTGAACCGGTAAAGTAGTCCGTGAGTAAGTCACCGGTATCAGGCAGTCCCTCAATTGAGACCATATGTCCCTTGTGTCTGATGATGACTCTCCATTTCCCGGAGCTGCTGCGGATAGTCAGTCTTTCAGCAGCGCATACTGCAAGGTAGAGCGCAGCCGTTACCGCAGTCAGGAGCAGCAGTGAAAAGTCCACATAGAAGAAGCCGTTGCCGGTATGTACGAAGTCCGGTCTGAGCCAGCAGCAGGCACCCTGTACCGCACCTGCCAGGAGCATGGACGAGCCGAAGAAGGCTCCGGTGTTCACAGCAAGTCTTCTGGGACTGCCGATACCGAAAGCAGCGGCTGCTACTGCCATAGCTGTACCGAGTCTGATGGCAGTCATAGCAGCAGTCCCCATATCAGGCAGAAGTATCAGCAGTGAGAAGAGGCTGCCGAATACAGAAGCCGCTGCACAGCGTCCGGTACGCAGGTAAGTTCTTGTGAGCCGGGCAGTTATTCTCAGAAGGAAGAAATTCACGTAGATATTGAGTACTATAAGCACATCGGCATATATTGTCACAGTTTCCATGAGGCTTCCTCCTGTCAGTGTTGTCCCGTCAGTATTATTATACTGCGCCGGTAGTGCAGATTATGTCAGATTATGCGGAGGAAAAAAGCTCCCCGGCAAAAGGAGAAGGTCTGACCGTTCCGTCTGCGCAGGGAGCATGAGTATTATTCGGTCTTATCCGGCATACCCAGCAGGAATCTTTGCAGCTTTACGGCATCAGCCACATCGGTCTTTGAGTCGCCGTTCATGTCTGAGTTGGAAAGGGCAAGTCCCTTCAGTTTCAGTTCATCTGCCAGGACTCTGCGGCAGAGAACCATATCAAAAGCATCGAGACTGCGGTCACAGGTGAGGTCACCGCTGATGCCGCAGA
>DNLQ01000107.1:0-9565 GCA_003488415.1 Ruminococcus sp.
TTCTCGATCTCACGGTTGTTGTACATATCCTTGAGCTCCTGGACGTTATCAACGGACTTGCTTATAAGCTCTGCCATCTTCTCGTCATAGATGCCCTCGTTGATCTCGTTTACCCTGTCGCTGAGGTGTCCGCACTCAGGTGCGATATACTTTCCGTTGAGACGGCGTGCCAGCATAGCTACCTGGGGGTGTGAGATACCTGCCGGACAGCGTGAGGAGCAGACTCCGCACATTACGCAGTCAAAGCTCTCCTCTGCACACTTCTCGTACTCGCCTCTCTGTGCGTATGCTATGTACTGCATTACGTTCAGCTCCTGGGTACAAGCCTTTGTACAGGCGTTACAGCCGATACAGCTGTATATCTCAGGATAAAGCTGCATCATTATCTGCTGATCCGGCTTTATCTCCTCGATGTTATATACTCTCTTTTCAAGCGGGAAGAAAGGAAGTGTAGCTACGTACATACCCTCCTCGACCTCTGTCTGACAGGCAAGACATCCGTGAAGCTCCACCTGTCCCTTGATCCTGTATATTGTAGCACAGGCTCCGCAGAATCCGTTGCGGCATCCGCAGCCTCTTACCAGCTCGTATCCTGCGTACTCCATAGCTGTCATTATTGTAAGTCCTGCCGGCACTTCATACTTCTTGCCGAACAGATACACATTCAACATCTTTTCCATGTTTGCTCCTCCTTAGTATTCGTCAGGCAGCTCGCCCAGCTCGTCAAAGCGGAATACCGGTCCGTCCTTGCATACGTACTTATTGCCGATATTGCAGCGTCCGCACTTTCCTACAGCACACTTCATGCGAAGTTCCATTGTAGTGTAGACCTGAGTATCTGTAAAGCCCAGCTCCTTGAGTCCGGCAAGGGTGAACTTTATCATTATCGGAGGTCCGCAGACCAGCACAGTCTTGCTGGTAGAAGGTGCAAGCTCCTTTACGTAGTTCGGAACGAAGCCTACATGACCGTCCCAGTCCTCCTGGGGGTTATCTATGGTCAGATTTACCTGTATACCGTCATCTGCCATCCACTCGTCAATGATCTCCTTGTAGTCCACAAGGTCGTCCTTTGAACGGGAGCCGTATACTATCTGGATGTCGCCGTAGTTCTCACGCTTGTCACGCACGTAGTTGATAACTGAACGCAGAGGTGCAAGTCCGATACCTCCGGCGATAAAGAGCAGATCCTTGCCTTTCAGCTCGGTCTCAACGGGGAAGTGGTTGCCGTAGGGACCTCTTATGGTTATCTGCTGACCTGCCTCCATGGCGTGGAGCCATGTGGTAAGACAGCCGCATTTCTTTATTGAGAACTCCATGAACTCCTTGTTCGTAGGTGAGGAGGTTATGGAGAACATTCCCTCTCCGACGCCGGGTATAGAGAGCATGGCACACTGTCCGGGCATATGCTCGAATACCTTTCCGCCCTCCGGAGATACTACCCTGAAGGTCTTTACATCAGGAGTATCCTGCCTTATATCGGTGACTACGCCGATGTAAGGGATCAATGTATCCTTGTTCATTACTTTTCCTCCAATGCCTTCATTACCTTGACGATGTTCATAGATATAGGACACTTGGAAAGACATCTTCCGCAGCCTACACAGCCGAACTCGCCGTTGTTGTTTGCAGGGAAATACACCAGCTTGTGCATGAATCTCTGACGGAAACGCTCCAGCTGTGTGAGTCGGGGGTTGCCGTGAGCCATTTTTGTGAAGTCGGAATACATACAGGAGTCCCAGCAGCGGAAACGCTTGATGCCGTGTCCTGTATCGAAGTCCCTGATGTCGTAGCACTGACAGGTGGGGCATACAAAGGTACAGGTACCGCAGCCGAGACAGCTTTCAGAAAGCTCTCCCCACTTGTCGGAATTGAAGTACTCGTTCAGCTTGTCGCCGCCGAAATTCCCGGTAGTGAGCTTTGCAAGAGGAAGTCTGGAAAGTATTTCCTTTGTCTTTGCCTTCGTCTGGTCCAGGGCAGCTGTGTCGCCGTCCTCCAGAAGTGAGGAAAGTGAATCCAGGAGCTTCTGTCCCTTTTCGGTATTTGCCCTGAAGTAGTAATAGCTTCCGTCGCTCCAGCAGGCTGCATCGCCCTCAGGCTCGGTGGGATCTATGCCGAAGGTCTGGCAGAAGCAGGTCTCGGCAGGACGGGTGCAGGCCATTGTTACTACAGTGCCGTGTTCACGGCGTGTCTGGTAGAAGGTATCAACAGGATCAACAAGATACACCTTGTCGAGTATGGTAAAGCTGCGTGCGTCGCAGGCACGTACTCCGAATATCACGAAATCCTCGGACTCTTTCCGGACGTCAATGACCTCTATCTTCTTGCCTTCCATCTTAAACTCGGCAAGATTTTCGGTCTGAGGGAAGAAGAAGTCCTTTGCGCTGCGGACTGTATTCAGTCTGCTGCTGAGCTTTGTACCATTCTCCCACTTGCGGTACTCTGCCTGACCGTCTTCACGGTCAGCCGGGAGGTAGAGAGTCTGCTGCGCTGCGATAGCTGCAAACAACTCGTCTGCTCTGTCTATTGAGATCCTCAGCATCACTCAACACCCCTTTCATGTACTATGGAAGGCTCACAGTCGTCTTTATTGTAATCGGTGAGAGGCGCTCTTGATGTGGTGTCCTCACCAGCCTGATACTCGCCGTAGAGACTGTTGATATCCTTGATGAACTTTCTGTTGAGCAGGTGCAGCGGAATGTTCTGCGGGCATACTCTTGAACACTCGCCGCAGTCTGTGCAGCGTCCGGCAACATGGAATGCACGGATTATATGGAACATATTCTCCTCGAAGCTGTCTGCGGCTGCCTTGTTTGAGATACCCGATGCAGGGTTATCAAATACGCAGTTCTCGCAGGTGCAGGCAGGACAGACATTGCGGCAGGCGTTGCAGCGGATACATTTTGAAAGCTGCTCCCTCCAGAACTCGTAACGCTCCTGTGCTGTCATATTCTCCAGCTTTTCGACCATATCAAAGCGTCCGGAGTCCTCTGCTGAGATGACCTCGCCTTCGTCGCAGAGAAGCTCGTCATACACAACGTGCTTGCGGCTCTTGCAGGTCTCACACTTGCCAAGGATAGCCTCATACATCGGCATTGTCTCTTCGCCGTAGACAGTATCTATCTTCAGTGTGCCGTTCTCGTTCTTTACGCCCAGTATACCGGTTATGCCCTTTGCCTTTATCTTCTCAGCGTCCAGCTTCGGTCCTCCGGGGATGCCAACGATGTATACGTTCTCACGGATAATACGATGCTCCTTGATGAGCTGGTTGAAGCTGTAGGTGTCGCAGGGCTTCAGGAAGGCAAGTATCTTTCCCTCCTTGCGGCTTTCCTTTATCAGGTACTTGGAGACATTCGCTGCGGTAAAGTCATCACATACGAACTCTGCATCTATCTCCTCCGCAGTTTCAAAGACAGCCGGAGTGATGTCGTAGGCAAACTCTCCCCTTTTCCAGCCCATGACACGGTTCACAGTGCCGTCAGCCAGGAGCTGCTTTGCCTTGTTAATCATTGCTTCCTGCATCTTAGATCCTCCAATCTGCGGTTAGGTCCGAGCTTTCTGACTGCCTCCGTGAATTCCTGCATGGTCGCAGCGAACTTTGCTCCCTCCGCTGCGGATACCCATTCAAGTCTTGTACGGTCTCTCTCAATGCCGAGGAAATCCAGCATACTGTAGAGAAGTGTGATCCTGCGGCGTGTGAAGTAGTTGCCGGAGGTGTAGTGGCAGTCACCGGGGTGACAGCCGCATATGATCACTCCGTCTGCGCCCTTCTGGAATGCTCTGAGTATGAACATCGGGTTGACTCTGCATGAGCAGGGTACTCTGATGATCTTTACGTTTGTCGGATAATTGAGTCTGTTTGTGCCTGAAAGGTCAGCTCCGGCGTATGAACACCAGTTGCAGCAGAATGCCACTATAACAGGCTCAAAATTGGTATTCTCGTTTACTTGCATATTGCGTCAACCTCCGCCATTATCTGACTGTTAGAGAAGCCGTTGAGATCCATAGCTCCGGACGGACAAGCTACTGTGCAGGCTCCGCAGCCCTGGCATACTGCCGGGTTTACGCTGGCAACTCTGCGGATAGCTGTAGTCCTGTCAGGCATTCTGAATTCCTTATCCTGATATGTGATAGCTCCGTAGGGACAAACCTTCTCGCATGAGGAACAGCCGTTGCACATCAGCTCGTTGGAATGAGCGACGCATGGATTACAGGTGATGCTGTTCTTGCAGAGGAGTCCGATCGCCTTTGCAGCTGCGGCACTTCCCTGCGCTACTGTCTCCGGGATATCCTTCGGTCCCTGGCAGGCTCCGGAAAGGAATATACCTGCTGTTGCACTTTCTACGGGACGGAGCTTAGGATGAGCCTCAGTGAAGAAGTCGTTGGTATCCATCTGTGTGGTGAGCATGGTCGCAAGGGGACGTGCAGTCTTGTCAGGCTCTATAGCTGCCGCAAGTACTACCATATCCGCACTGATGTGGAGCTGCTCGTTGGAGAGAAGGTCGGACGCCTGTACGTCGATGCTGCCGTCAGACTTCGGTGTCACCTTTCCTACCATTCCCTTGATGTAGTGTACGTTGTACTGCTCTACTGCACGGCGGTAGAACTCGTCGAAGTTCTTTCCGGGTGTACGGACGTCTATGTAGAATACGTATACCTCAGTATCCGGGTACTTCTCCCGTATCAGCATTGCGTGCTTTGCAGTATACATACAGCATATCTTAGAGCAGTAGGGCTTGCCCTTGCTGTCATCACATCGGCTGCCTACACACTGTACGAATACGATAGTGTGAGGGTGGGACTTATCCGAGGGACGGAGAAGTGTACCGCCGTTAGGTCCGGCAGCATTCATAAGTCTCTCCAGCTCCAGTGATGTGACTACATCCGCACACTGATTATATGCAAATTCATCATACTTATCAAGATTTATGGGATTGAATCCGGTAGCCACTACGATAGCACCGTATCTCTCCTCGATGAACTTATCCTCCTGCTTGTAGTCGATAGCTCCCACTGAGCAGACCTTCGAGCATACACCGCACTTGCCGTTTTTCAGCATCATACAGTAGTTGGGATCAATAGTTGCCACCTTGGGTACTGCCTGTGCAAAGGGGATATATACCGCAGTTCTGTTATCAAGTCCCATATTGAACTCGTTCGGTACTTTCTTCATGGGACATTTCTCAGTACACAGTCCGCAGCCGGTACACTTTGTCTCGTCTACATAACGTGCCTTACGCTTGATGGTAACGGTGAAGTTGCCCACGAATCCCTTTACGTCTGTTACCTCACTGAAGGAGTAGATGTGTATCTTCTCATTCTGTGAAGCCTCAACCATTTTAGGTGTGAGGATACAGGCAGCGCAGTCCAGTGTGGGGAATGTCTTGTCGATCTGTGCCATTTTACCGCCGATAGTGGGCTGCTTTTCAACAATGTCAACATCAAATCCAGCTTCTGCTATATCCAGTGCAGTCTGGATGCCGGCGATTCCGCCGCCGATGACCAGTGCTCTTTTTACTACCGGGCTTTCGCCTGCGGTAAGAGGTGCGTTGAGATGCACCTTTGCTACTGCTGCCTTGCCGAGGATTATTGCCTTATCAGTAGCTGTTGCGATCTCCTTGTGTATCCATGAACACTGCTCACGGATATTGGCGATCTCCACAAGATAAGGGTTGAGTCCGGCAGATGCAGCTGCCTTTCTGAAAGTGTTCTCATGCATACGGGGTGAGCATGAGCAAATTACTATACCTGTAAGGTTATGCTCCTTTATTGCATCCTTGACAAGATTCTGTCCGGATTCGGAGCACATATACTGGTAGTCCTGGGAGATGACTACGCCAGGCTCATGTCCAAGTGCCTCTGCAACAGCCTTGACGTCTACCGTTGCGGCGATATTTGTACCGCAGTGACAGACAAATACTCCTATTCTCTGCATCAGTTCATCTCCTCCTTACTTCGTATACTTTCTGAATGCTGTCACGATCGCCTGCTGCGGCAGATCCTCATCCAGCATATCGGGAATATCCGTGGGAACAAGGTGATTGCTGCCCTGCTGACGTACTGCTGCCAGGCGGACTGCCTCAACTACCTTTGCCGGCTCTACGCCTCTGGGACATCTGTCCACGCAGGCAAAGCAGGTAAGGCACTTGTAAAGTGACTTTGAGTCCAGCAGCTTCTGTATATCGCCCTTTTCCACCATGTATACGAACTGGTGGGGGTGGTATTCCATTTCATCATATGAAGGACAGGTGGCTGAGCATTTTCCGCAGCGCATACATTTCAGTACATTTGATCCGCTGGAGCGAAGGATCTGTTCCTTTAACTTATCACTCATCTGTATCCTCCTTGCTTTCCTTGAGTCCGAGAGCCTCTGCAAGCAGCTCGGTGAAGTAGTACACCGGCAGCTCCGAGCCTGAGTTCTTTTTCAGGTTGTACAGGCACAGAGGACAGGCTGTGATCACCATATCCGCACCCATGTCCTCAGCCGATGCCATTACCGCAGAACTGCGCTTTGATGCCTGTGCCTTATCCTCCATGGTGATGTAGCCTCCGCAGCACTCGTTGCGCTGTGCATAGATCACAGGCTCAGCGCCGATGGCTCTGATGAAGTCCTCCATGATCGTAGGATTCTCAGGATCATCCATTGCAAGTGCCTTTGCGGGACGAAGCAGGAGACATCCGTAGTAAGCAGCTATCTTCCTGCCCTTCAGAGGATTGACGACAGCAGCCTTCAGCTTATCGAAGCCCACTACGTCACGGAGCATCTCAAGGTAGTGATATACCGTAGTCTCTCCGGTGTAGGGAGTCTCGGGCTGCATATAGTTATTCACCTTGCGTGCCATATCCTCGTCACGGGAAATGTCGTAATTCGTCTGCTTTATCACGTTATGACAGGCGGAACAGACTGTTACAAGAGGTGTACCGTTATCTCTTGCGGCAGTAAGTGTGCGGACAGCAGACAGCTTTGTTGCTATCTCGTCCCTGGCTGTGGTATAGGCTCCGCCGCAGCACTGCCAGTTTTCCGGCTCTACCAGTTTTATACCGAGCGCCTCGGCAGAGGATCTTGCATAAGCGTCAAGATCCTTAGCCTTAGTTCTCAGTGTACAGCCGGGATAATATGTGAAAACCGCATTATTTTCCATTTGTACGATTCCTTTCGTTATATCAGACCATCTGCTCAGGGTGGAATACCTCGTCGAACTTCTCCGCTGTGAGGAAGCCCAGCTCTACACAGGCTTCCTTCAGGGAGATATTGTCCTTGAATGCCTTCTTTGCAGTCTTGGCTGCATTCTCGTAGCCTATATAGGGATTGAGTGCTGTTACAAGCATAAGTGAATTATGGAGGTTATGGTGCATCTTCTCCTTGTTAGCCTTGATACCCACTGCACAGTTGGAGTTGAAGGAGATCATGGACTCAGAGAGCAGCCTTGCAGACTGGAGGAAGTTGTAAGCGCATACAGGCATAAATACGTTCAGTTCAAAGTTGCCCTGTGAAGCTGCCATTCCTACTGCAACATCGTTGCCCATTACCTGTACTGCAACCATTGTTACCTGCTCGCACTGGGTGGGATTTACCTTGCCGGGCATGATAGATGATCCGGGCTCGTTCTCAGGTATCGTTATCTCTCCCAGACCGTCACGGGGACCTGATGCCAGCCACCTTACGTCGTTGGCTATCTTCATCATATCGGCTGCAAGTGCTTTCAGGGCGCCGTGTGCGAATACTATCTCGTCCTTTGAAGTCAGGGAGTGGAATTTGTTCGGTGCTGTCACGAAGCTGAGTCCGGTGATCTCGCTGATATATGAAGCTGCCTTCTCAGCGAATCCGGCAGGAGCGTTGAGTCCCGTACCTACAGCAGTTCCGCCCAGTGCAAGCTCCTTGAGCTCGTCGCAGGCAAGCTGTATCATGCGTTTATCCTTCTCCAGCGATGATCTCCATCCGCTGATCTCCTGGGAGAACTTTATGGGAGTTGCATCCTGAAGATGAGTACGTCCGCTCTTTACGACGCCCTCATTCTCTGCCTCAAGACGTTTAAAGGTCTCTGTGAGAGTGTCGATAGCAGGTATCACCTTTGTCTCCAGTGCGATAACTGCTGCGATGTGCATAGCTGTGGGGAAGGTATCGTTTGAGGACTGGCTCATGTTGATGTCATCATTCGGGTGAAGGAGCTTTGATCCGGCAATCTCGTTGCCTCTGTTGGCTATGACTTCATTTGCATTCATGTTGGACTGAGTTCCGCTTCCGGTCTGCCAGACAACAAGGGGGAAATGCTCTGTAAGCTCTCCGGACTGCACCTCCTCACAAGCCTTCACGATAGCTGACAGCTTCTCATCTGTCATCTTCTCAGGCTTCAGATCGTGGTTTGCAAGTGCGGCAGCCTTTTTCAGTATGCCGAAAGCATTCACGATCTCACGGGGCATAGTCTCTATGCCGGCACCGATACGGAAATTGTTGCGGCTCCTCTCGGTCTGGGCTGCCCAGTACTTATCGGCAGGCACCTTTACCTCGCCCATTGAATCATGTTCGATACGATAATCCATAAAATCACTCCCTGTAGAAATACGCTGCAAAGCAGCATCAGTGTGCTTCTGTATAAAAAGGATATTTCCCTTCTCTGCCATTATAATTATAACAGGAACTGCGCTTTTTTTCAAATGCTGATTAAGAATAACGTCATTCTTCAATTGATATATAATTAACAATGTTTTGAGACTTCCTGATATTCCCTTCCGTGTGTAACATCATATCCGGTATTATATCTGCTCCGGAAGCATTTTCCGGGACTGTCGTTTTCAACATTGATATGCTCTATGGTGAAGGTTTAATGTTACTTTTCACCATAATTCCGCTGTTATTCAGTCCGGAATGCTGTCAGGAAGAGTTCCGGAGGGAATTTTCGTACAACTGCCAGCATTGCTAACCATGTTGAATACAGAACATTTTTTCATACGAAATGCGAATATCTGCATTCCTTTTATTATATATCATTCAAAGATGATTGACAAAAAATTCACAGTTTTTATGACAGATCAATCCTGTGCAGTCCGTTTGCCGGAACTGCACAGGCTGTCTTTCATAGCTTGCCGGATCAGTCTTCCTTCCCGACGCCGGAAATATTTGTAAGTCCGTAGGACAGTGTTGTCAGGCTGTCGCCAAGATGCACGTTCTCCACCGCTACGTCCTTATGGCTTATCCTCAGATCATAGTGAGTGAAATTCCAGAAGGCTTTGATACCGTAGCTGATGAGCCTGTCCACTTCCTTCTCTGCCTGGGAACGTGGTATGCAGAGTACAGCAGCTTCGGGTTTATGATCTTTGCAGAACTGCTCCAGTTTCTCCGCAGGCTGAACCACCAGTTCGCCTATCTTCTCCCCTGCTATGTCAGGGTTTGAGTCGAATATGCCGATAAGGTCAAAACCTCTGTTGCGGAAGTCGATATGAGCGGCAATAGCTCTTCCGAGGTTGCCTGCTCCAAGGAGTATCATCGGCGTGCAGACATCAAGTCCGAGTATCCTGCCGATCTCTCTGCGCAGCTCCTTCACGTTATAGCCGTAGCCCTGCTGACCGA
>DNLQ01000107.1:9607-14372 GCA_003488415.1 Ruminococcus sp.
GCCCTGCTGACCGAATTCACCGAAGCAGTTGAAATCCTGTCTGATCTGTGACGCAGTGAGTCCCATCTTTTCAGCAAGCTCCCGGGAGGAGATCCTTACATAGCCGTTTGCCTCCAGGTCACCGAGAAATCTGTGATACCTCGGCAAGCGTCTTATTACTGAGTTTGATATACTGTTTTTTGACATTGATCTATGCCTCTCCCCGGCGGATCTCTCCGCCTTACATTAATTTATCAAGTCTTGCCCTGATCTCGTCAAGGAAAGTCTTGGAATCGACCTTCGTCTTGTTCTCCAGGGTGGAGATAAGGTAAAGGTCGCCTGTCATAACGCCGTCCTCAATAGTCTGGATAGTTGCCTTTTCCAGCTTGTCAGCGAATTCACAGAGTTCAGGTGTACCGTCAAGCTCACCTCTCTTGCGGAGAGCTCCGCTCCATGCGAATATTGTTGCTACGGAGTTTGTGGAGGTCTCTTCACCCTTGAGATACTTGTAGTAGTGACGCTGTACTGTGCCGTGTGCTGCCTCGTACTCATAGATGCCGTCGGGTGATACGAGTACTGATGTCATCATTGCAAGGCTGCCGTATGCTGTGGATACCATGTCGGACATAACGTCTCCGTCATAGTTCTTGCAAGCCCAGATATATCCGCCGTTTGAACGGATCACTCTTGCAACCGCATCGTCTATGAGTGTGTAGAAGTACTCTATGCCTGCTGCTTCGTACTTCTCCTTGTACTCATTGTCGTAGATTTCCTGGAAGATGTCCTTGAAGCGGTGATCGTACTTCTTTGAAATAGTATCCTTTGATGCGAACCATACGTCCTGCTTCAGGTCAAGACCGTAGTTGAGGCAGGCTCTTGCAAAGCCTGCGATAGAATCGTCAAGGTTGTGGAGTCCCTGGATTATACCGTCACACTTGGTGAAATCGTGGATCAGCTCCCTTGTTTCATTGCCGTCCTTGTCAGTCACTACCAGCTCTGCCTTGCAGCCCTTCTCAACACGCATCTCTGTGTTCTTGTATACATCACCGTATGCGTGACGGGCTATAGTGATAGGCTTTGTCCAGGTGGGGATGTACGGCTCTATGCCCTTTACAATGATCGGAGTTCTGAATACAGTTCCGTCAAGTGCTGCACGGATAGTACCGTTCGGTGACTTCCACATCTGAGTGAGATTGTACTCGGGCATTCTTGCTGCGTTAGGTGTGATAGTTGCACACTTTACAGCAACGCCGTACTTCTTTGTAGCCTCTGCGGAATCAAGTGTTACCTGATCCTTAGTCTCCTCACGGTGCTTGAGTCCCAGATCGTAGTACTCTGTGTTGAGTTCAACATACGGTTCAAGGAGAGTTTCCTTGATCCACTGCCAGAGTATCCTGGTCATCTCGTCGCCGTCCATTTCGACGAGTGGAGTTTTCATAGTGATCTTTGCCATTGTCATTACCTCCGTATTATTATGTTCAGTTCATGGAACTGAGTATAAGTACAGCCAGGAGCATGATGGAAAATGCTCCGATTTCTATAGCGTCTGTACGAGACATCGCCTCACGGCGGCTGCCGGTACGCTTTTCTATGTGCTTCAGCAGTGATCTGTAACCCACGCTGCCCAGCAGGAACGCTCCTATGGTCGCTGCCGCAGAAGTACCGATTATCAGCGCAGAACGCCGTGAACCGGCAAATAACGAGATACGGTCAATAAGCAGTCCCATTATGCCGAGGACTCCCAGCGCCATGAACATAAGTGTATATATGATACCACGGCGTGACAGCGCCCTTTCTTCCTTCAGTCTTTCAGCTTCCTGCTGTGCTTTTCTTTGTTCGCTCTTTCCCATAGCTACACCATCATCTTCTGAAGCGGCATTATCATAAGCACAAGAAATGCGCCGAGTATGACTATACCGGTGATGTCCATTATTTTCTGCTTCTTCGTCCAGCCGGATCTGAAGTGTCTGTATGTGATCATTCCCCACAGTACAAGCATAATGCCTGCAAGGAGAGCCATCACTTTCAGCATCCCGGCAGCAGATCCTGTGTCCATATCACTGTCCTCCGTATGTGGTCCGCAGCCATGTCAGTACGATCAGGTGCAGCGGATAATAAGCATAAAATCCATATTTTGATACCGTCCTCACAGCCCCGGACCTGCTTCCGCCCAGCTTTCCGCTGTAAAGCAGTATAATGACTGCCGGGACGAGTAATCCGGCTCTGTAAGTCAGATAATGATAACTCTGCCAGTCCTCAGTCATCAGCTTGATCGTAGGAAGAAGGTATACCAGTCCGGTCACAGCATATGCCAGCGCCTGTTTCACTCTGCCGAAGTCTCTTGCCAGCTCAAAGGTAAGAGTGAAGTAAACAGCATCAGCTCCCCAGTCACACTTTTCAGCCAGATAGAGTATGCCGATGATAAGCGGCACCTTGAAAGCCTTTTCTATCCTGCTGCTGTTTACGACAATTACCGATATCAGGCACATAAGCAGTACAGCGATAACGCTTTCAAGCTCACAGTAGCCGAATGCTGCCGTCTCAAACCATCTGAACGGGTAGTGGGATATGACTGCAAATACTGCCAGTCTTCCGCAGTAGAGCCGCAGATCGTGAGTATGGTGGTAGCCCTCGCTGATGAAAAAGCACATTATAGGAGCTGTCATGCGCCCGATAAAGTGCATTATCCAGCCTGCCAAAGATTCTGTAGGGATAAACAGCCATGCCGTGTGATCCACGGTCATGGCGATTATCGCTATCAGCTTCAGTGCGGAAGCTGACAGCAGTCCACCGGACTTTGATGCCGCTGTGCCTTCCATTACTTCATGGACTCTCTTGTGTAATCAAGAAGTCCTCCTGCAAGCATAATGTCCTTTGTTCTGCCGGAAAGCTCGCAGAGTACGGGTATCTCTCTGCCTGTTGTCCTGTTGAGTACGGTAAGCTGAGACTCCCCTGACTCAATAGCCTTTCTTACATCCGCAAGAACCAGCTCGTCGCCCTGGCTGATAGCATCATAGTCTGCCTCATTCACGAATGTCAGCGGAAGTATGCCTGCGTTGATAAGATTTGCTCTGTGGATACGTGCAAAGGACTTGACAAGAACTGCCTTTACGCCTAAGTAGAGCGGTGCAAGTGCAGCGTGCTCACGGGATGAGCCCTGACCGTAGTTTGAACCGCCTACGATGATGCTCTTGCCCAGTGACTTTGCTCTCTCAGGGAAGGACTCATCGCATACTGCAAAGCAGTACTGTGAGATCTTCGGAATGTTTGAACGCAGGGGAAGTATCTTTGCTCCGGCAGGCATGATATGGTCTGTAGTGATATTGTCGCCCACCTTCAGAGATACAGGTGCGTCGATAGTCTCCAGCAGGGGTGATGTCTCGGGATAGGACTTGATGTTGGGACCACGGAGTATCTCAACGCTGTCCATTTCCTCCTCAGATACCGGAGGTACGATCATATTATCGTTTATTGTGAACTCCTCGGGGAGCTTGAACTCAGGCATTTCGCCAAGCTCTCTGGGATCTGTCAGGTAGCCTGTAATTGCGGAAACTGCTGCCATTTCAGGTGATACAAGATAGATCTGTCCGTCCTTTGTTCCGGAACGTCCCTCAAAGTTTCTGTTGAAGGTACGCAGGGAAATACCCTTGGAGTTAGGTGACTGTCCCATTCCGATGCAGGGACCGCAGGCGCTCTCCAGTATTCTTGCGCCGGCGTCGATGAGTATTGAAAGTGCTCCGTTCTGTGCAAGCATATTCAGTACCTGCTTTGAACCGGGTGCTATAGCGAGTGATACATCAGGATTTACTGTCTTGCCCTTGAGGATGTGAGCTACCTTGAGCATATCAAGAAGTGAGGAGTTTGTGCAGGAGCCGATACATACCTGGTCGATCTTCAGTCTGCCGATCTCCTCAACGCTCTTTACGTTGTCGGGAGAGTGAGGACAGGCTGCAAGGGGTACCAGTTCACTGAGGTTTATGTCGAGTACCTCATCGTACTCCGCATCCTCGTCGGCTGCAAGAGGTGTCCATACCTCCTCACGGCACTGTGCCTTCAGGAACTGCTTTGTGATCTCGTCTGAGGGGAAGATAGATGTAGTAGCACCAAGCTCTGCTCCCATATTTGTAATGGTAGCTCTCTCAGGCACTGACAGAGTCTTTACGCCTTCGCCTGTGTACTCGATGACCTTGCCTACGCCGCCCTTTACAGACATCCTTCTGAGCACTTCAAGGATAACATCCTTTGCAGCAACCCAGGGACGGAGCTTTCCGGTGAGATTTACCTTTACCACCTTGGGGCAGGTTATGTAGTATGCACCGCCGCCCATAGCTACGGCTACATCAAGTCCGCCTGCTCCGATAGCTATCATACCGATACCGCCGCCTGTGGGGGTATGGCTGTCTGATCCGATGAGAGTTTTTCCCGGAACGCCGAAGCGCTCAAGGTGTACCTGGTGGCAGATACCGTTGCCGGGACGTGAGAAGTAGATACCGTGCTTCTTGGCTACGCTGCCGATAAAGCGGTGATCGTCTGCATTCTCAAATCCGCTCTGGAGAGTATTGTGGTCGATATAGGCAACAGAGCGCTCTGTTTTTACACGGGGAACGCCGATAGCCTCGAACTCCAGATATGCCATTGTACCTGTAGCGTCCTGAGTGAGAGTCTGATCGATACGGATACCGATCTCCTGTCCCTTTACGTACTCGCCGTCAACGAGATGTGCCCTGAGGATCTTTTCTGTTAGTGTTAAACCCATTGAGATCATTCCTTTCAATACATATATATT
>DNLQ01000152.1 GCA_003488415.1 Ruminococcus sp.
CCGGGAAACTGCCCGGACAGTCTTTTCTGCCTTGACAATCGGTGTGAGACAGACTATAATGAAAGAAAGAAATCTTCATCCGGAGTAAACAATGAAAAACTTTTTTAGATCTGCCGGAACATTCTTCCGGGCAGCCCCGCATTTCCTTGTCTTTGAACTCGTTTTCAGACTTATAATGCTTGCTATCGGCGCTCCTGCCATGGCACTGCTGCTCAGATTCACCATGAGGGCAGCACATATAAAGTACCTCTCAGACGAACACATCCTCACCTACCTCAGAAACCCTGCAACGCTGATATTCCTTGCGGTCATGCTGATGGTGATAGCACTGTTCTCCTTCGTGGAGCTGAGTGCCCTGGTGGGATGCTTCGCCTGCTGCCTGAAGCATGAACGCATATCCGTGAGCGGTATGCTCCGCACAGGCTTTGCAACAATGAGGAAAGCCTTCCGGGGCAGCGGTATATTCAGCTTTCTGCTGTTCATGGTGTATATGCCAATGGCGCAGTTCACCCTGTCGTCCGGAGTCTTTACCGCTCCGCTTATGCCCATGCTCCGCACTGTGTTCCGCTCTGTCGGCACTAAGGGACTTATAGCGGTATACATACTTATACAGCTTCTTTTCGTTATCATCATCGCCGAAAAGAGCTACACCATGCACTACCTTGTGCTTACTGACAGCAGCTTCCGGGAAAGCTCCGTCAAGAGCCGGAAACTGCTGGGGGGGAAGAAGCTGAGAATGGCTCTGTCTCTGCTGATATGGAGTCTTTTCCTTGCCGCAGTAACTGCCGCAGCTACCTTCGTTATCAGCTTCATAATACTTCTGTTCATCAAGGGGTTCAGCCGTCCTACAAAAGCTCTTTTGTCCTCGCTGAAGGTACTCAGGTACGCCGGGCAGGTACTTATGGCTGCGGTATCCTTCATATCAGGTCCGATGATAATGTGCTGGCTCACCGGGCATTTTTTCGCAGACCTGCCGGAGAGTGAGAAAATCATCCTGCCTGACAGCACCGGCAGCTCAAAGCTGTCTGCGCCGGTCAAGGCAGTCATAATAAGCGGCACTGCCGTAGCTGCACTTCTGCTGAACCTCACCTATGTCAAGGCGCTTTACAAGGGCAATATCAGCCTGAACGTAGGCATCCTCTCGGAGACTCAGATAACTGCTCACCGAGGCTTCTCAAAGGTCGCTCCGGAAAACACGGGCTACGCCTTTGAAGCTGCCTGCGACAGTCCTGCCGACTACATCGAGCTTGACGTTCAGCTCACTGCCGACGATCAGCTTGTAGTATTCCACGACTCCACCCTGGACAGGACTACAGACGGCAAGGGCAGACTTGCAAGCTGCACCTATGATGAACTTCAGAAGCTCTCTGCCGGAAGCTGGTTCAATAATACAGGAGAGTTTGATGACGCCAAGATAATGCTCCTGTCGGATGTGCTTGAACTTGTTGACGGCAGAAAGATGATGAATATAGAGATAAAGGATACAGGCAGCGCCATAGAGACTGCCGAGAGCGCAGTAGCAGTAATAAAGGAATACGGCATAGAGGATTCCTGCTATGTTACCTCCTTCTCCTACCCGGCACTGAAGCGTGTAAAGCAGCTTGATCCCAGGATCAAGACCGGACTTATCGCCAATGTTGCCACTATCACCGCATTCAGCCAGTTCAAGAACATCGACGCACTGAGCATGAATCACATATTCGTGAATCAGAATGTGGTAAACAATGCCCACCAGCACGGCAAGAGGATATTCGTGTGGACTGTTGACCGGCCTGCATATATACGGCAGATGGTGTCGATGGGCGTGGACAATATCATCACTAACCGTCCTGACAAGGCAGCGGAGATAATCTATTCCGACAGCACCGGAGACACTATCCTCAATGTACTGAGACTTGTTTTCGGCGGACAGTAAGGTTTAGTGTCCCTCCTGAACGTGATCTCTGTTCTGTCAGCAAGACAAACACCTGCGGAGCTGCCAGGTGACATATTCTCACTGAGCCGTGAATATACTCTGATTAGCAGAAACGGCACTCAGTGTGCCGGATACGGAGGAAGAATATGAAAGAAAAGAAAACAGCTCAGACAGGTGCAGACCACGGCATCATCATGGAAAACCGCCGTACACTTACTATATCCGGCATAACCGACGTTGACAGCTTCGACGAAAAGGTCATTTGCCTCTACACTCAGCTCGGCGAGCTTACTATACAGGGCAGAGAACTCCACATCGACGCCATGAGCATCGAGACCGGAGATATGACCGTCACAGGAGAGATAAACTCCCTTGTTTACGGAGATCCCGACCGCAGACACCCCCTCTCCGCCCTGGGGAGACTCTTCCGATGATACTGCTCTATGTGCCGGAGACCTACTTCTCAGTCAGTGAGGAACTTGTACTCTTTGCCTGTTCTTGCCTCCTGGGAGCTGTCATAGGCGTGTGGTACGACCTTTTCCGGATAATACGCCTTCTGCTGCCCCATAACTTCTTCCTCGTGGCGGCTGAGGACATCGTCTTCCTGGGAGGCTCTGCCGCAGCCGTCTGCTGCTTTACCTCCGCCGCAGTCCGCAGCGAACTGCACGGCTGGTACGTCCTGGGAGCTGCCATCGGATTCACTCTCTACCTCCTCACTCTTGGCAGCTTCGTTATGCGTTTTGTCCGGAAGCTGCTGACGCTTGTCCGCACCCTCCTTTCCCTCCTGCTTTCTCCGGTCAGAAAGGCATTTGTGCTATTTAGTCAGGCAATATACCGCAAATTTGTAGGATGTTCCAAAGTTTTCGTTCAATATGTTAAAAAAGCACTCAAGCACTTGAAGATAAACCGGAAAATGTTGTATAATAGAAGAGAATCTAAAATCAGAAGGAACGTGGATAACGTTGTTCGGAAAGACTAAGAACGAGGAAAATAAGAAGGGCTTATTCAACCGCAGTCTCGTGAAGCTCCTTGCTGCCGCATTTGTACTCAGCAGCTTCGCTATCATAATAGTGAACAACCGGGACTGTGCAGAGAAGCAGAAGGAACTGGACGCATTAGAGGAAAGAATAAGCGCTTACGAGCTGGAAAATGCCGATATTCAGCGTATTCTTGACAGTGACGACCTTTCGCCGTATATGGAGCGTATCGCCGTTGAGGAGCGTGGCTATGCCTACCCGGACGAGCGAAGGTTCTATGACAAATCGAGAGATTAATATTCAGAATATGCAGGAACAGGCGGCTGGCACACCCCTGTCCGGCAGTCTGAAATAAAAAGGAGTTATATATTTTATGCAGCTGGAAATCGGTAAGATCTACAACGGAAAAGTAAAAGCGATAACCCAGTACGGAGCTTTCGTGGACATGGAGGACGGCGGATCAGGCATGATACATATTTCTGAGGTCGCCAATACCTATGTAAATGACATCCACGACTTCCTCACTGAAGGTCAGGAAGTGAAGGTGAAGGTCATCGGCATAAACGAAAAGGGCAAGGTGAGCCTGTCGCTGAAGAAGGCACAGGAGAACTCCCCGGAGGGCAGAGAGGAAGGCACACAGAGCAGACCTCCCTGCCGCAATAACAGCGCCCAGCGCAGCAAGCCCAATGTCTGGGAGCCTAAGAAGCCTGTCCCGCAGTCGGAGATGAGCTTTGAGGATATGATGAGCCACTTCAAGCAGACCAGCGAGGAGCGTATCGGCGAGGGCAAGCGCCGCACCGACCGCCGCAACGGTACAAGAAGAAAGTAATAACAGACCGTCCCCACCGGGACGGTTTTTTGCTGATAAAGGAGAACGGAATGAAGATAAACCCCATTGAAGAAACTGTCGCCGGAGAGTTCAACAAGGAGATATGGAAGAAGTTCAACCGGAGCATAGAGGAGTATCAGCTCATACAGGAGGGCGACAGGATCGCTGTGTGTATCTCCGGCGGAAAGGACTCCATGCTGCTGGCACTGTGCATGGAAAGACTGAGAAGGTTCAGCAAGGGCAGGTTCTCCCTGGAGTTCCTGGCTATGGATCCGGGGTACACGGAGGCAGTGAAAAGGCAGATAACCGATAACGCAGAAAAGCTGGGCATACCGCTTATACTGCGGAGTACGAGGATATTCGAGTCCGCTGAGAAAGCCGGAAAGCATCCCTGCTTTCTGTGTGCAAGGCTGCGGAGAGGCTGGCTGTACAGGACTGCGGAGGAGCTGGGATGCAGCAAGATAGCCCTGGGACACCACTTCGACGACGTGATAGAGACTATCCTTATGGGTATGCTCTACGGCTCACAGATGCAGACCATGATGCCTAAGCTGCACAGCGAGAACTATCCCGGCATGGAGCTCATACGTCCGCTGTACCTTGTCCGGGAGGCGGATATACTCCGGTGGTGCAGCTTCAACGGACTTGAGTTCATACGCTGTGCCTGCTCGGTATCTGAGAGGAACGAGGCTGAGGGTACAGGCTCCAAGAGGGCAGAGGTCAAGGCTCTGCTGGCTCAGCTCAGGCAGACCAATCCGGCGGTGGACATGAACATCTTCCGCAGTGCCGAGAACGTGAACCTGCAAACGCTCATATCCTACCATATCGGTGAGGACAGACACCACTTCCTTGATGACTACAGCTCCGGCAGGACTATCCGGGGCAATATACCCGGTGAGCAATATTAAGACAAAATTAAGATATCCCCCGACTTAATCATAAGATTCCCCTGATACAATAACAATGGAAGGAGTGAGAGGAATGGACAACACGGAAAATGCCTCCGTACTTGTAGTGGACGACGACCACGACATCGTGAACGCTATCGCCATGCTGCTGGAAAAGGAGGGCTACCGGATCTACAAGGCGTACAACGGTCTTGAGGCTCTGGAATCCCTTGCTGCCAACGATATACAGCTTATCCTGATAGACGTGATGATGCCTAAGCTGGACGGACTTTCCGCCATGATGCGTATACGCCAGAAGAAGAATATCCCTATTATCGTACTGTCTGCCAAATCCGAGGACAGCGATAAGATACTGGGACTTTCCATGGGCGCAGACGACTACATCACCAAGCCCTACAATCCGGCGGAGCTTGCAGCAAGAGTCCGGGCAAGTCTGAGAAGATACCTCTCCCTGGGCGCTGCGGACAGCGTCAGGCAGGGAGACACCGTAAAGGTGGGAGGACTGGTGCTGGACAAGTCTGCCCGGCAGCTCTATGCGGACGGCGAACCGGTGCGCCTTACCGCTACGGAGTACAAGATCACCGAGCTTCTTATGGAGAATGCCGGACGGGTATTCTCTGCCGAGGAGATATACTCCCGTGTATGGAACGAGGACTCCTACTCCGTGGAGAACACCGTTATGGTGCATATCCGCCACATACGTGAAAAGATCGAGATAAATCCCGGTGATCCCCGTTACCTGAAGGTAGTGTGGGGGATAGGGTACAAGATCGAAAAGCTCTGAATACAGAAGGGGGATCTGTTATGAGAAAGAAAGGATTTCGCATCGCCGCATTCCTGCTTGCCTGCATCTGTGCAGGTGTGTGCGGATACAATGTGTGTGCGATATATACCGACTACCCGATGACCTTCGACCGGAACTACTCCGATTGCTACGCCGCATCCGAGGAGTGTGCCTATGAGACAGGAAAGATATACGACCAGCTCTGGGCTATAGGCACTATGTACCTCCGGAACCTGGACAGCAAGGGAAAGCTCACCGGCACAAAGGAGTTCATTGCCGGCACTGAGGCGGAAATGAAGCGCCTGGGACTTATGGACTCCAAGGGCGGACTGACCGTGGAGGATAACGGACTCTTCGATTACTATGTCGAGTGGGAGGGACAAAGCTGGGGCAATACCAAAAAGACCTATGACGAGCTGAAAAACGACTTCTCCACAGGGATCCGCAAAAATGATATCTTTGTCTCCAGGATCCACAACTACTGGTTCCACAACGACAACGGCGTCTATGACAGCAACTACGGAGCGCATATCTATACCTTCTCCGGAAGCAGTCTGCCGTTCAACAGGGCAGTAGTGTACGACTTTGACACCACGGGGCTTCCCTCCTGGTACGTGCAGGATGCAAAGTACTACTACAGGACAGACGGCACTACCCTTGTGCCAGATGATTACATACAGAACGCCAACAGCGGACGCACCGGCGATGAACTGCCTCAGCCCTGGTACGATGACATGGGAAGATTCCATTATTACTACACCGAGTACAATGACAGCAGAGCAACGCTGCATGAGGTCATTGAGGAAGGCGAAAACACTATTGATAATATCAATCAGCCGGAGACAAAAGCTCCTGATGCAGATACCGGAAAGTCCGCTGAGGTAGACATCTACGACTATGACTCCGTTACCGCAAACAACAGCAAATTCTTCAATACCCGTGTCAACACCCAGCCCCTCACTATCTGCATCACTCCTCATACGGAGATAATCGCAGAGGCTCAGAAGTCCATTGATGCCGAGAAGGTACGCTCTGAGGACATAGTTCACCGACTTATAGCCACTATCCCCTTTGCCGCCGCATTCCTTCTGCTGACACTGTACCTGATGTGGGCAGGCGGCTACAGTACAAAGCTCAGACGCTATGTCTCCGGCGAGGCTGAGAAGAT
>DNLQ01000042.1 GCA_003488415.1 Ruminococcus sp.
AGGGTATATAATTCAAGTATAAATTTGAAAAAATGGAGGATAAACATATGACAAAGACCGAGTTAATCAGTGCTGTAGCAGAGAAGACTGGCTTTACAAAGAAGAACGCCGAGAGCGCAGTAAACGAGATCATCGCTTCTATTACAGAGGCTCTTGTTAAGGGCGACAAGGTTTCTCTCGTGGGCTTCGGTACTTTCGAGGTTCGTGACAGAAAGGAAAAGCAGGTAATCAATCCCCAGACAAAGAAGAAGATGATAGCGCCTGCATCGAAGGCTCCTGCTTTCAAGGCTGGTCAGGCACTCAAGAACGCTGTAAACAACAAGTAATCAAACGGAGGTAATTAATATGGCAAAGAAGACAGAGACCGCTGCTGCTGAGACAGAGATCAAGGCTGTAGCTGAGGAGAATGCTCCTGTTGAGAAGAAGACTGCAAAGAAGCCCGCTGCAAAGAAGACAGCAGCTGCAAAGAAGCCTGCTGCTGAGAAGAAGGCTCCTGCTGAGAAGAAGGCTCCTGCTGCAAAGAAGACATCTGCTGCAAGCAAGGTAGTTATCCAGTTTGGCGGCGGCGAGGCTGATACTGCTGCTCTCGTAGAGAAGGCAAAGGCTGTTGCAGGCGTAAAGACAGCAAAGCAGGTTGACGTGTACGTTAAGCCTGAGGTAAACAGAGTTTACTATGTTATCAACGGTGATATATTCGGTGACTTTGCTCTCTTTGAGTGATCTGAATACCAACGTCTGAGGTTTTATAATAGGCATTACACCTCCGCAGAAAGTGCGGAGGTGTTTTTGCTTTTTATTGTTATTTTTGCAGGTAAATGAACAGGCGTTCTCCCATAAAAGGAAAACGCCTGTTTACCGTTATTTGCGTGTGTGTTGCGATCTGGATACCGCTTCATGTGCGGAAAAAATTCGCGCCCCAGTTTTACTGAGACGCGAACTTGCCTGCGGGGGTTACCCGCTGGAGCTGATGATCGGACTTGAACCGACGACCTACGCCTTACCAAGGCGTTGCGCTACCGACTGTGCCACATCAGCACCAACATTAATATTATACATGATAGCAGAAGAAAAGTCAAGCACCGGAAGATATTTTTTAATATTTTAATATGTGATACTTAAAAAGAACAGTGTCCTCCCATATCTTTGCCCCGGGAGGACACTGAAAAATCTGCTGTCTTATACTGAGAAAAGAAGTGTAGTGTATGCCGGCAGAGGCCATACTTCCTCGCTGACATTAGTTTCGGTCTCGTCAACGATAGCACGGAGTGTCTGCATCTGTGCGAATACAGAATCACGGTAGAAGCGGGCTGTCTCCAGTCCGGAGGGCTTATCCTGTGCAGCTATGACCTTTTCTTCCAGTACAGCAGTCTCCTTATAAATGCCCTCAGTCAGTGCGGAGAGCTTTGCTGCAAGTTCCTTTTCCACTACAGGCTCTATGCCCATCACTCTCTTTGCTGATCCGGTCTCACATATCTCCTTTGTATACTTCATGACTGCCGGGAGGATCTGCTTCTTCACCATATCTATCATGGTCAGAGCCTCGATATTCAGAACCTTGCTGTAGTTTTCCAGCAGCACCTCTGTACGGGCTCTCAGCTCAGCTTCGCTGTACACATGGAACTTCTCAAACAGCTGGACGCTCTTGGGTGTGATGTACTCAGGGAGAGCGTCGGGAGTAGATACCAGGTTAGGCAGCTTTCTTACGTTCACAGCCTCTTCCAGCCACTCGTCGGAGTAGCCGTTGCCGTTATAGATTATCTGCTTGTGCTCACTGATGATCTTAGCCAGCAGCTTCTTTAAGTCCTTGCGGAAGTTTTCTGAACCTTCCAGCTCGTCAGCGATCTGGCACAGCTCCTCAGCTACGATAGTATTGATGATAGTATTTGTGCAGGAGATAGAGTCGGAAGAGCCGAGCATACGGAACTCGAACTTGTTTCCTGTGAATGCGAATGGAGATGTACGGTTGCGGTCGGTGGTATCCTTCGGGAAATCAGGAAGGACATCGACACCTATCTCAAATACTCTCTTATCTGCCGAGTGGTACTTCTCACCCTTTTCCAGAGCCTCGATAACGCCTTCCAGCTCAGTTCCGATGAACATGGAAACTATAGCAGGGGGAGCTTCATTTGCACCCAGGCGGTGGTCATTGCCGGCAGATGCGGCAGAAAGTCTCAGCAGAGGCGCATATTCATGAACACCCTTGATTATTGCGCAAAGGAATGTAAGGAACTGGAGGTTATCCTGGGGATTGTCACCGGGGTCAAGGAGGTTCTGTCCGTCATTGGAGGACATTGACCAGTTATTGTGCTTGCCTGAGCCGTTGACACCTGCAAAGGGCTTCTCGTGGAGCAGACAATAGAGACCGTGCTTGATGGCAGTCTTCTTCATTATCTCCATAGTGAGCTGGTTATGGTCTGCGGCGATATTGGAGTCTGTAAACACAGGTGCAAGCTCATGCTGTGAGGGAGCGACCTCGTTATGCTTGGTCTTGGCATAGATACCGAGCTTCCAGAGCTCCTCGTCAAGATCCTTCATGTAGTCGGAAACTCTCTGCTTGATGTTGCCGTAGTAGTGATCCTCAAGCTCCTGTCCCTTGGGAGGCTTTGCTCCGAAGAGAGTTCTGCCTGTGATGACAAGATCCTCACGGGCGTCGTAGTACTTTCTATCGATAAGGAAGTACTCCTGTTCCGGACCTACTGTAGTAGTGACTCTTGTAGCACGGGTATTTCCGAAGAGCCTGAGTATACGCAGAGCCTGCTGACTGAGGACGTCCATTGAACGGAGCAGCGGAGTCTTCTTGTCAAGTATCTCACCTGTATAGGAGCAGAATGCTGTAGGGATATAGAGTGAACCGTCCTTGATGAAGGCGCAGGAAGTAGGATCCCAGGCTGTATATCCTCTTGCCTCGAAGGTGGAGCGGAGTCCGCCGGAGGGGAAGGATGAAGCATCAGGCTCGCCCTTTACAAGTTCTTTTCCGGAAAACTCAAGGATGACCTCACCCTTTCCGGCAGGATTGAGGAAGGCATCATGCTTTTCAGCCGTAACTCCGGTCATAGGCTGGAACCAGTGGGTGTAGTGGGTAGCACCTTTTTCTATCGCCCAGTCCTTCATTGCATTTGCAACGATATCTGCGATAGCCGGATCAAGGGGTGAACCAAGGTTCTTGGTACGCTGTACTGCCTTATAGATATCCTTTGGAAGCCTTGCACGCATTACGGAATCGCTGAACACATTGCAGCCGAAAAACTCAGACACGGTATTATTCTCTGACATAAGATCCTCCTCCATAAAAAACGGCGCTGCGGTGCATGACAGCAGCATACCCTGAGCTGTCATGATACAACCGAAACGCCTTTGTTTCCATTGATATTTACTTTTTCCTATATAAATATTATAGTCTCAGCCGGGAACTTTGTCAATAGCTTTTTATTTCTTTAGGAAGTTTGAACGAAAAAACTCCGCTTGTTTGCAGGGGATTGGTTATCCGGCAGATACAGCACCTTATTATTCACCGGTTTGCGGTAAGGAAGGCATAGAACGCCGCACGGTGTTCCGTGACTGAGCGGTATGTTATGCTTCATGACTATGTAGGAGTGGCTGTATCGGCTATAAACGGATCATGCGCAAAAACGCCGCCGCACAAAAAGTGCGGCGGCAGTAGCAGCAGATATTTACTTTTTAAGGGGCAGGTCAGCCTGCTTTATCATGCCGGCATCCACCTGCTGGATAGTGAGAGCGTCGCTGCCGGTGATACCTGACTCACCGTCTACATCGGCGTTCACAAGTCCCTGCTCAGTGAGGGCATACTTGGTCTTGTTTGCAGCGTACTGGAGAACTGCAACAGCATCGGCTACGTTGATCTTTGTATCGCAGTTTGCGTCGCCGTAGTATGTGCTGTCGGCAGGTGTAGTCTGTGTTCCGGTAGGAGCTGTACCTGTCTTCTTCACATAAACGCCTGTGATCTCGATACCGTCCTTTTCAGCCTCGTCGCCGGCAGAGTCAGATGCCCACCAGATCTGTCCCTCGTAGGAGGTGATGTCAGCCAGTGCAGCCTTTGCAGCCTCGATTATAGCCTCGTCCTCTACCTCCTCTGCACCGTCGGAGCAGTTGAGGAAATTCTTGGAAGGAACGACCTTGATGTCGCCGGACTTTGTAGCCTCCCACTGAACATTGACCCAGTAGTCTTTTCCGCCGACCTTGACATTAGTGCCAAGTCCGCCGTTAGCGTATGTAACACCGGCAGGGAGAGTTACCTCCAGATAGAACTCGTCAGCCTTCTCCGGGAGAGTTACCTGATAGCTGCTCTTGAGCTTCTTTACCTTGCCCTCGTTCTTTGTAGGATCGGGAGCCTTTGTAGTAGTGGTTATGCTGGGATCGGCTGTAGTGACCGCAGGCTTGGTAACGATCGCAGAGGGATCAGCCTCAGGAGGCTCTGCGGTATAGAGGTCAGCCGGAAGCTCGTCCAGAGTGATGCAGTAATCGCTCTGATACATAGCGATAGTGTCCTCCTTGGTGTTGAATACCGGCCCTGTGAGGAAGTTGTTGTTTTCTGAGCCGCCGTCATACCATGTGCAGAAGTACAGCCAGCCAGCCTTGTCGTTGATAAGGTTGTCGGGAGTTGAGAAGCAGTCGTTCTCAGCCATGGAGATCATCTTGGCATTGTTGTACTTCTCGGCGATACCGTAGAATGTAGATGCGATAGCACTGTCATTGTGCTTGAGGACTGCGCTTCCTGTTGACCAGTCGGTGCAGTTATACTTATCGTAACCGATGATGTCAACGTATGCGTCGCCGGGATACCAGTCAGCAGAGCTGGAGAAGTTGTAGCTGTTCCACTCCCAGATCAGGTTGTGGCAGCCGAATTTCTCAGTCAGGGTATTATATGTGTATATCCAGAGCTTCTTGTAGACATCAGATCCTTCTCTGCCCCACCAGAACCAGGAGCCTGTCTCTCCGCCGCCGCCCTCGGCTTCGTGGAGAGGTCTCCAGATAACGGGTATTCCCTCAGCCTCCAGCTTCTTGAACTCAGCAGCCAGAGTCTCCAGAGCCTGCAAATAGTACTGGTTCTCCTTGGTGCCGGGAGTAGCAGCGTTCTCAGGGGAGAAGTCTGTATCCTTTGCACCGTATGTTGTCTTTGCCCAGTCGATGCGGTCACCGATCTCGTAGCTTGCGAAGTCCTTGGGTACGTTCAGGTGGAATGAAGAGGTAGCGATACCGTTCTTCTCCTTCACCCACTCTATGACTCTCTTTGTTGAGCCGTCGTCACTTCCGAATGCCGGACAGCAGAAGTTGCCGTAATCGAAGCCCCTGATAGCCGGGTAGTGACCTGTTGTATCCTTCAGATACTCAAACTCAGTCTCCAGACCGTGGGGACCTCCGCTGTATATCTCCTGCTGACCTGAAATGATGTTCTTGCCGTAAACGCTTGCCAGATATGCCATCAGAGCCTTTGTCTCCCTGGTAGCCTTCTCGTCGCTGGGGTAGATCTGGGTAGCCTTGATCTCTGCATCTGCCATGGAGATGACTTCAACGTAATCAAAGTTGCTCCAGCCCCATGACTTTGTGATGGTGATGGTATTCTCACCCTTCTTCAAAGCGACGGCAGGTATGGAGATCTTCTCGAATCCCTTGCTCTCGGGAATGCCGATAGCACCCTGGTCGGAGCCGTTGACAGCCAGATTGTTCTGCTTGTCGGAGCCGATACCGCCTGCGTAGAATACAAGCTGATAAGAGCCAGCCTCCGGAACAGTGACCGTAAGGTCTATAGTACCGGATTCTGTCATTTTAAGGTACTTCTCACCGCTTGCGTCAGCACCGTCCTCAACGGTGATGTCACCGGAGATCTCTGCGTCCTCGAACTCAAACTTCAGTGTGTCAGCCGCCCTTGTGAGACCGGATGCACATACAGCAAGACCGCTTACAGCGATCGCAGCTGCCATAAAAGCAGCGCCTGTCTTTTTGAATAATTTTGTGTACACTTTAATTACCCTCCCAAATAATTTTTATACTTTAATTATACACTGATTTAAGACGAAAATCAAGTGATTTATTGTTATTAAACAATGATTTCACTGTTTTTCAGCATTTTATGCAGTCAGAAGATGTTGCTTTAAGATAATCTGTCTATCATTTGCTTAAATTATTGCAGAAGTGCCGGGAGTACGTTATCCGGCATGGCGCACACTTTCCATTGACTTTATACCGTATAAGTTGTATAATATAAGTATAGCATACAAAGGGAGGCGAGAGTATTGACTGAGTATCTGAAAAACTATATGAAGGTCACCGTAAGCCGGCTGGAGGTCTGTTCAGATCCCGCTGCCCTGGAGGAACTGCTCTCGGAGCATATGGATAAGATCGCCTTCATGCAGCATGAAAGGCTCGTCCACTTCCTCGTCACAACACTGTTCGCACTGGTGCTTGCAATATTCATCGTGGGTATGCTGCTGACTCAGAACATCATGCTGCTGGTACTTGTGACTATCATCACAGTGCTGCTGGGATTTTACATCAAGCATTACTACTTCCTGGAAAATACCGTTCAGGAGATGTACAGGGTATATGACAGGATGCTTGAAAAACGCCGTGAGCTGGCTGCAAAGGAGGTAAGCTGATGACTAAGAAGGAACGGGCTGCACTGGCTGTCAGGGAGCTTGAAAAGCTCTATCCGGATATCGGCTGCACACTCGACTACAAAAAGCCCTACGAGCTTATGTTTGCCGCCAGACTGGCTGCACAGTGTACTGACGCAAGGGTGAATATCGTCACCAGGACTCTTTTCGTAAAGTATCCGGACCTTGAAGCCTTTGCAGATGCCGATCTTGAGGAGCTTGAAAAGGACGTGAAGCCCTGCGGCTTCTACCACACAAAGGCAAAGAGCCTTAAAGAAATGGCGCAGAAGCTCCTTTCAGACTTTGGCGGAGAAGTCCCGGACACTATGGAAGAGCTCCTGTCACTTCCCGGCATCGGACGCAAGACTGCAAACCTTATGCTTGGTGACGTTTTCGGAAAGCCTGCTGTAGTTACCGATACCCACTGCATCCGCATCACAGGCAGACTCGGTCTCACAAAGAATACTGAGCCTGCAAAGGTGGAGAAGGACCTTGTAAAGCTCCTTCCGCCTGAGATATCAAACCATTTCTGTCACCAGACCGTCCAGTTCGGACGTGATATATGCCGTGCAAGAGCGCCGAAATGCAGGGAGTGTGCTCTCAGCTACTTCTGCGCCCATTACGCAGCAGAGCATAAATAATCACCTGTAGGAGGTAAGCCATGTTATTCAATTTCCAGCTGAACACATCATCTCAGGGACTTATGGACATAACTCAGGAAGTCACTGAGGCAATAAAGGAAAGCGGTGTTAACGAGGGCATCTGCGTTGTGTACTGTCCCCATACTACCGCTGCTATCACTATCAACGAGAACGCCGATCCCGATGTAAAGACCGACTTCATCGCAGGACTGGACAAGATATTCCCGGACTTTGAGATATTCCGCCATGCGGAAGGCAATTCCGATGCTCACCTGAAGTCCTCAGCCGTGGGTGCAAGTGAGACCATTATTATCTCCGGAGGCAAGCCGCTGCTGGGTACATGGCAGGGGATCTATTTCTGTGAGTTTGACGGCCCGAGAAAACGCAGGTTCTACGTTAAGATCATGGGGGACTGAGTATGGAAAATAATGATAAGATCGCTCTGCTGGCAGAGTACGTAAAGGACTCAGAGAGACTGGTATTCTTCGGCGGTGCAGGTGTTTCCACTGAAAGCGGCATACCTGATTTCCGCAGCGTTGACGGTCTGTACAACCAGAAATGGGACTATCCTCCCGAGACTATCCTCAGCCATACCTTCTTCTACTCAAAGACTGAGGAGTTCTACCGTTTCTACCGTGAGAAGATGCTCTGTCTGGACGCTAAGCCCAATCCTGCCCATCTGAAACTCGCTGAGCTTGAGAAGGAGGGCAAGCTCACCGGTATTGTCACTCAGAACATTGACGGTCTCCACCAGGCTGCCGGCAGCAAGAAGGTGTTTGAGCTCCACGGAAGCGTGCTCCGCAATTACTGCACCCGCTGCCGCAAGTTCTATACCGCAGAGGATATCCTCCGCTCAACAGGCATCCCGACCTGTGAATGCGGCGGAACTATAAAGCCCGATGTGGTGCTGTACGAGGAAGGACTCGACGACGATACAGTCTCCGGAGCTATTCGTGCTATCGCTGAGGCTGATACCATGATAATAGGAGGCACTTCCCTCAACGTATACCCTGCCGCAGGACTGATACGCTACTTCAGAGGAAAGCGGCTTATCATCATAAACAAATCGTCCACACAGATGGATTCCAATGCCGACCTGCTGATAAACGACAGCATCGGCAAGGTCTTTTCAGCTATATAAGGAGGTCATTATGAAAGTACTTGCAGTAATAGATATGCAGAAGGATTTCATTGACGGCGCACTTGGTACTGCCGAGGCTGTGGCTATAGTGCCTGCCGTAGCACGCAAAATAGAAGAATTCAAAAAACAGGGATATGACGTAGTATTCACCCGTGATACCCACTACGAGGACTACCTTGACACAATGGAGGGCAGAAAGCTCCCGGTGGTACACTGCGTAAAGGGTACTCCCGGCTGGGAGATATCCCCGGAGCTTGATACCTCCGGCTGCACCATTATCAATAAGCCGACATTCGGCTCCTATGAACTGGCAGAGTACATCGCAGGCGATCCGAAGGTGGAGGAAGTTGTTGTGATCGGTCTCTGTACTGATATATGTGTTATCTCCAACGCAATGCTGATAAAGGCAAGAGTCCCGGAACTGAAGATAACTGTTGACTCCGCCTGTTGTGCAGGAGTTACTCCGCAGTCACATCAGAACGCTCTTGACGCCATGAAGATGTGCCATATCGACATTGAATAACAAAAACGTCCTGTTGTAATGATCGCAGTATAACGACGCTGATATGCCAAAAAAGCCATAGTAATCCTGACTTGGAACAGAATTACTATGGCTTTGATCTATCTGTCAGTACTTTACAGCAAATGACAGAATGTTTTGGCATTCACTGTAATTATCCGGCAGGGCAGTAATAAAGCAGATCACTTGAAGTACTTTACGCCGCTCTCAAAGATAAGCTGATCCTTTGAGCCGTCAACGTTCTTGCAGATATAACTGCCCTTACGCTCGGAGTGTCCCATTTTGCCGAGGACTCTGCCGTCGGGTGAAGTGATTCCCTCGATAGCCTCGACAGAGGTGTTGGGGTTATAGCGTATATCCATAGAGGGCTTGCCGTCAAGGTCAACGTACTGGGTGGCGATCTGACCGTTTGCAGCCAGTTTGCCGATAAGTCCGGGAGAAGCTACGAAGCGTCCCTCTCCGTGTGAGATGGGTACACAGTGTATATCATCCACCTCGCAGCCGTAGAGCCATGGTGACTTGGTGGAGCAGATACGTGTATTTACCATCATGGACTGGTGGCGGTTGATGGTATTGAAGGTCAGTGTGGGTGACTCCTCAGTCATATCAACTATCTCGCCATAGGGAACGAGTCCCAGCTTGATAAGTGCCTGGAAGCCGTTGCAGATACCAAGCATAAGTCCGTCACGGTTCTTGAGAAGGTCATGAACAGCGTCCTTGATGCGGGGATTGCGGAAGAATGCAGTAATGAACTTACCGCTTCCCTCGGGCTCGTCGCCGCCGCTGAAGCCGCCGGGTATCATGATGATCTGGCTCTTGCGGACAGCGGACTCGAAGTAGTCAACGGACTGCTCGATGTCGCCTGCGGAGAGGTTGCGGATAACGACAGTCTCCACCTCTGCGCCTGCCTTGCGGAAGGCTCTCTCTGTATCGTATTCGCAGTTGGTTCCGGGGAATACAGGTATCAGCACCTTGGGTGCAGCCACCTTGATAGCTGCTGAAAGCTCCTTCTTTCCGCAGAAGGAATAAGCCTCCGGAACGGCGTTTGTAGTCTTTATGCGGCAGGGGAACACGGGTTCCAGTCTGCCCTCCCATACCTTCTGGAGGTTCTCCAGGCTGACGGTATAGGCAGGAGTTGTGATATTATATGCGGAGGAAGTATGTCCGATAACATTCTCGCCATCCTGAGCATCTCCGCTGAGTTCAAGGATGAAGCCGCCGTAGCATGGCTTGTAGAGCTGCTGGGGAGTGAGCTGTGAGCTGAACTCAAAGCCCAGCTTGTTGCCGAAGCACATCTTGGCAATACCCTCTGCGACACCGCCGTGACCGATAGTCCATGCAGCATTTACTCTGCCCTCGGCGATGAGCTTCTCGACCTTATCGAATACAGCCTTCACGCTGTCCCATACGGGGAGTCCGTTGCTGTCGTACTCGGGAGTAAGGAGAATAACGTTGTCACCGGGGATCTTGAACTCTGTGGAAACGATCTTGCCTGCGCTTGCTGTAGAAACGGCGAAGGAAACAAGTGTGGGAGGAA
>DNLQ01000262.1 GCA_003488415.1 Ruminococcus sp.
AAAGATGTTTACGGCATTACTGGAGGGCTTTTCTCAGTTTCCTCTGTTCCTTTCCAAAAAGGAGAAGGGCATTTTCGGAGCAGAGAAAAGGACATCGATAAAATGTTTTGTGTGTCCGGTGTGCGGATACATCGAGCTTCGTGCAGACGATCCGGCTTCGCTCAGGATACCGGGCGGCAATTACTCAGAGGAGGAATAAGATATGAACAAAGCTGTTATACTGGCTGGCGGTCAGGGAAAGAGAATGAAGGCGGATATACCGAAGCCTCTCTTCAAGGTGCTTGGCGAGCCGATGCTTGAATGGGTGATCTCTGCCTGTGAGAACGCAGGGATACCGGATATATGTGTAGTAAAGGGATACAAGGCTGAGGTGCTGGAGGAGTATCTGGGCAGAAGATATACTACGGTACTCCAGGCGGAGAGACTTGGTACAGGTCATGCTGTGATGCAGGCAGTACCGTTCCTGAAAGAGGGGCTTGAGGACGATCCTGACGGAAACACTCTTGTACTCTGCGGTGACGCTCCCTTCATTGATCCCGGCACTATAAGTGAGTCACTGATGCTGCATAAGCAGAACGGCAATGCTGTCACTGTAATTACTGCTGAGCTGCCGGATCCTACAGGCTACGGACGCATACTTCGTACTAAGGGCGGCGGTATAAGCGGCATAGTGGAGCAGAAGGATGCCGACGAAGCTCAGAGAGCGATAAAGGAGGTAAACTCCGGTACATACTGGTTCAGGACTGCCGATCTTATCGGTCTGCTGGACAAGATAACCGACAATAATGTGCAGAAGGAGTACTACCTTACAGATACGATAGCTATTGCACTGAGCGAGGGAAAGACTGCCGGTGCATACAAGTCCGAAAATGCGCAGATAATCAGAGGTGCTAACAACCGCCGTGACCTGCTGGAGCTGAACGAGTATGCACGTCACGAGGTCATTGGCAAACACCTTGACAACGGAGTGGAGTTTACCTGTACCGACGGTGTTATCATCGACAGGAGCGTTGAGATAGGGCAGGGGACACAGATACTTCCCGGTACCATCCTCCGTCACGGCACTTCTATAGGAAATGACTGTGTTATTGGTCCCAATACCGTTATTGACGGATGTGTTGTTGGAAACAATGTGGAGATCAATACTGCCCAGGCTTACGATTCAGTCATTGAGGACGATGTAGTCATCGGGCCTTATGTTCATATCCGTCCCGAGAGCAGGGTAAAGAAGGGCGCAAGGATAGGCGATTTTGTGGAGATCAAGAACTCAGTCATAGGCGAGGAGACTGCCGCAGCTCACCTTATCTACATCGGAGACAGCGATGTAGGTAAGAAGGTGAACGTGGGTGCGGGTACTGTTACCGTAAACTTCAACGGCATCGCAAAGAGCCGCTGCTTCATCGGCGACTACAGCTTCATCGGCAGCAATACGAGCCTTATCGCTCCGGTACACCTGGGTAAGGGAGTATATACCGCCGCAGGTACTACCGTTACAAGAGATCTTCCGGATTATGCACTCGCTATAGATCGCGGCGAGCTGAAGGTCAAGGAGGGCTACACACTCCGGAAGCTGAACCATAAAAAGGAAAAATGACAGCATCAAAAAGCCATAAAGAAGCAAGACGCTTCCTTATGGCTTTTTTGTATCTAATCACATACGGTCAGTCCGGACTCCGTTATTCATATGCTCGCAGCAATGCACCAGCATATTCCATGTGCCGCTGTCTACTCTGCCGTTCTGGGGCAGTCCGCTCCACTGCTGGAATCTTCGTACTGCGGATTCGGTGGCTTGGTTATAATCACCGCATATTGTAACGTCAGGGGCGTTGTCGTAATGAGTGCTGACGTCGTGGAGCATGGCCTGGAGGATATAGATAAGCTGTCCGGAGTCGCCTGGAGCTGCGGTGTATTTTGCTGAGGGGAACGCAGCATAGGGGATGGGAGCTGCCATAAGCTCACTGCGGTACACGCTGACTATCTTGTTCCAGGTAGCGGTATCTGTATTACCGGTATCAGGCAGACCGTACTTCCGCTGGAATGCCTTGACTGCAATGATCGTATCATTGTCGTAGATACCGTTTGGTATCACAAGTGGGATGCTGTCGTCCATAAGAGCGATAGCATGGAGGTAAGTCTGTATCTCATAGATATGCTGACGCTTCTGAGCGCTTGTGTATGGCATGGTTATCTCCTTTCATCAGCCGGTTATGGTATATCCGGGATCCTGGTAGGGACGCTTGTCAAAGCCGTATTTCAGGTCTGAGTATACTCCTGCTATCCTGTCCCAGGTTATTGCACCTACCAGACCTGAGGGAGTTATGCCGAAGGTGCGCTGGAACTCTGTAACGGACTGCCTTGTAAGAGGTCCGAAGTAGCCGGTGTTATTGACAGCTGGGATGTTGCTGTAGGTATTGTGTATCAGGGAGAGGTATTCCTGTATTATCCGCACGCTCTCGCCGGAATCACCTTCTTTCAGTACGGTTCCGGGATAGAGAGCTACGGCTGTGTACTCCGGCTTGACTGTCTCCGCTATGCCGCGGTAGGCACGGTAAAGGTCATTGCGTGTGGCACGGTCGGCAACTCCGGTCTGAGGAAGTCCGAAAACACGCTGGAAGGATTTCAGAGAGCGCTCGGTCTGCTCTCCGAAGTAGCCTGTTATCTCGACAGGAGTAACGGCAGCGTAATAAGCGCCGATAACGGCAAGGTAGTACTGGAGCATACTCACCTCGTCACTCTGCATACCTATGCTGAGATCCTCACGGAATATCGGTGCTACCTCTTCGAGGCGGACTCCCTCGGAATCAAGCTCGGCTATGCGCTTCACGCTTGTGTAGATGTAGGTTATCTTGTACCATGTTGCCTGATCTACTACTCCGGTGCTGCTCAGTCCGAAAACTGACTGGAAGGTGCGGACTGCATTTTCCGTAGCGGCGTCAAATATGCCGTCTGCTGCCGGTATCTTGGGTATAGCCGGGTAGTTTCCGGAGATACGGTTGAGAAATACCTGCAGCGAGCGTACATCGTTTCCGGCAGAGCCGAGCTCCAGGTCTATGCCGGGGTAGGAGGGCATAGCCGACCTTACAGGGGCGTTCTTCACGATATTTATGTCCTTTCCGTAGTAATACTGTAAAATCTCATAGGGAGTCAGTCCCTGATTGGCAAGATCCACCGTTCCCCATTGAGACAGTCCGGCACAGGTGGTGGTGGTGCCGTTGCAGAAGGCAGTGAACAGCGGTTCGACACTGCCCTGACGCTGTACGTAGTCATTGAACAGCTCGTCAACGAGGTAGCTGATGTTCCGGAAGTACTCTCTGCCGTTGATGTATTTCTGATCGTACTGGGTGGTGGCAGTAATGTCAAAGTCGTAGCCTCTTGATCTGTACCATTCGGTATAGATACGGTTAAGAGCAAAGGAAACGATTGCATATATATTCGCTCTGAGCGCCGCCTCAGGCCAGGTGGGATAAATCTCACTGGAGGCTACGTTCTTTATGTAGGATGCGAAGTCAAGAGTGACGTTGGGGGCGGAAGAATCCGGTGTTCCAAGGTGTACGGTAATAGTCTCGGGTATATACGGAGTTCCTGTAAGCATTTCTTTCCTCCTTTCAGAAGGGTTCCTGATTGAAATAGGTCACAGTCTCGTCGCTGCTGTTCATCATTGACGGAACCGGGATCATGCTGAAGTTCTGTACTGAGATGATACCCTCAAATACCGGTACATCCACACTTCGTGCATTGAAGTATCCGGGAGCTGTGACGGAAATGTCGTAAAGACTGTATGGACGCACTTCAGAGCCCGGAGACTGTGACAGCTCCGAGGAGGGAACAGGGACTGAGATCTGCGGTGCAGCACCGCTGGAGTCCGTTACAACTGATGCGAGTATCAGCCTGGTTCCTTCTACTATAGCAGTTACCATGACCGACGCACCCTCAACCGCCTGGGAGGAATCGCCGGTACGGGTATATACCTGGATATAGCCCACTGAGTCGCCGAGACTCTCTTCAGTAGCGTATTCCGGAGGTGTATCATCCTGATTATCCTCACCGAGTTCGGAGAGATCGGGTTCAGGGTATCTTGAACTGTATTCGTCCGGATCATCCGGAGAATCCTCACGGTCATTCTCCGGGTGGGGGTGCCATGCTGTATCGTCGGGAGCATCCTCGTCTACTTTGAATATCTCCTCGCCGGTGACAGGAAAGGGAGCCGCCGTTTCAGACGGTTTCTCTTCTTTGGTTTCCGGTTCTGTCCGCCGCTTTCCGTAAAGCTGCATCATCTCCTGCCGGTAGCGTTCTGCCTGAGTATTGTCTTTCATAAGCTCGCCTCCATTGTTTACTGCTACATTTTATTCTCACGGGGCAGGATTTATGCGCTGAATATATTTTCATGATGCGTGAATAAATATACTTGACAAAGCTGCGGATATGTAGTATAATATAAGCACGGGGAAAACATATTCTACTTCATGGAGGGTTTATTTATGGGAAGATCAAAACACGATAAAGAGCTTGAAAAAGCATACAGAGACCTGAAAGAATTTGAGCGTGACGCTCATAAGAACCGCAACGAACTTCTGTCCTTCTTCTGCGGACTGCTGATGTTTGCAGCCGGACTGTTCCTTATCTTCCAGAACACCGTGGTAACCTCTTCATACGGATACGGCGGCTTCGGATTCCTGAGGTTCGGTTCATTCAGTCTTCCGAACGGAATGATAATGGTACCGCTTATAATCGGCATTGCAATGCTGTTCCTTATGGACAGAAAGGTTTTCGGCTGGATTGTTGTTGCGATAGGTGTAATAATCATTCTTGCGGCAATTATTTCCAGCGTACATATCCACTGGAGAACGACAAATATGTATATGTTCATCCTGATGTTCGGTATGGTTGCAGCAGGTGGCGGAATGATGCTCAGGGAGCTTTTCCGCAAGGACTGATGTCCCGGTTACGGCTGAATAAAGACTGAAAGCCCGGAGCAGTGCAATACTGCTCCGGGCTTCGATTGTTTACCTGTAAATATTCTTTCTTATTGTATCGTTTTACATTTATTTACAGAATAAAATCTTTATTTCCTGG
>DNLQ01000060.1:0-3646 GCA_003488415.1 Ruminococcus sp.
ATGATATAATAAGAATAATACACCTGACATACAATATTATGTTTTCCCTGCATCTGACAGGGAAGATCACACTGTAAGGAGGCAGGCATGATACACGACCACTTCATACTTCATTCGGACTACGCTCCGGCAGGCGATCAGCCCCAGGCGATAGACAAGCTGGTCAGCGGCATACAGTCCGGAACAAAGGAGCAGATACTCCTTGGTGTTACCGGATCCGGCAAGACCTTTACCATGGCGAACGTGATAGCAAGAGTCAACAAGCCCACTCTTGTACTCGCCCACAACAAGATACTTGCCGCACAGCTCTGCTCGGAGTTCCGGGAGTTCTTTCCGGAGAACGCCGTTGAATACTTCGTCTCCTATTACGATTACTACCAGCCGGAGGCATACGTTCCCAGCACAGACAGCTACATTGAAAAGGACTCCTCCATCAATGACGAGATCGACAAGCTGCGCCACTCCGCAACCTCTGCCCTTGCAGAGCGCAGAGATGTAATAATCGTTGCCAGCGTGTCCTGTATATACTCACTCGGAAGCCCGGAGGAATACAGGAATATGTGCGTCTCCATACGTCAGGGCACGGAGAAGCCCCGTGACGAGCTGATAAAGGAGCTTGTGAAGATACGCTATGAACGCAATGATGTTGCCTTTGAGAGAAACCGTTTCCGTGTCCGTGGGGACGTAGTGGAGATATTCCCTGCACGCTCCGGTGATACCGCAGTGCGTGTGGAGTACTTCGGCGACGAGATAGACCGCATCTCAGAGATCAACGTGGTAACAGGAGAGGTAAAGGCTGTACTCTCCCATGTGGCGATCTTTCCGGCTTCACACTATGTAGTGGGAGATGACAAGATAGAGAACGCCCTGGCAGAGCTTGACAATGAGCTTGCCGAGCGCATAAACTACTTCACCTCACAGGGAAAGCTCATAGAGGCTCAGCGGATAAAGGAGCGTACCCACTACGACATGGAGATGATACGTGAGGTGGGCTATTGCAGCGGAGTTGAGAATTACTCCCGTGTACTTGCAGGAAGGCCTCCGGGAAGCACTCCCATGACTCTTCTTGACCATTTCCCTACAGACTTTCTGCTGTTCGTGGATGAGAGCCATGTGACACTGCCACAGGTGCGTGCGATGTATGCCGGAGACCGTGCGAGAAAGACTACCCTTGTGGACTACGGCTTCAGACTGCCCTCCGCAATGGATAACCGTCCCCTTAATTTTGACGAGTTCTACGATCATGTGGGACAGGCAGTGTATGTCAGCGCTACACCCGGAACTATCGAGCGTGAAAAGACTGATGTGATAGTGGAGCAGGTGATAAGACCTACAGGACTTGTTGATCCTGAGATCATAGTCAAACCCACTCAGGGACAGATAGACGATCTGCTCTCAGAGATCAATATACGTGTAGAGCGCAATGAAAGAGTACTTGTGACTACTCTGACAAAGAAGATGGCGGAGGATCTGACTGCCTACTATGAGAATTTAGGAGTGAAGGTGCGCTATCTTCACCATGACATCGACACTATCGAGCGTATGGAGATAATAAAGGATCTCCGCAGCGGGGTCTTTGACGTGCTTGTGGGTATCAATCTGCTGCGTGAGGGACTGGATATACCGGAGGTCAGCCTTATCGCAATACTGGATGCCGACAAGGAAGGATTCCTCAGAAGCGAGACCTCGCTGATACAGACTATAGGACGAGCCGCACGTAATGCAGAGGGCAAGGTCATAATGTATGCCGATACCGTTACAGGTTCAATGGAGCGTGCAATAACCGAGACCGAACGCCGCCGCAGTATACAGATGGCTTTCAACCTGGAGCACGGCATAGTGCCTAAGACCATAATCAAGGACATCAGGGACGTACTGGAGATAACCTCCAAGGAAAAGGTGGAGGAGAAGACAAAGAGGAAGAAGCTGTCCGCAGCGGAGAAGAACGAGCTTATCGAGAAGCTCACGGCTGAGATGAAGAATGCGGCAAAGATGCTGGAATTTGAACACGCCGCATACCTGCGTGACAAGATAAAGGAACTCAGGGGAGAGAAGTAAAAGATGATAGACAAGATAATCATAAAGGGCGCAAGAGTAAACAACCTGAAGAATATAGACGTTGAGATACCGAGAGACAAGCTCATCGTAATGACTGGACTGTCCGGATCGGGCAAGTCCTCACTGGCATTTGATACTATATACGCTGACGGTCAGAGACGGTATGTGGAGAGCCTTTCCTCCTATGCACGTATGTTCTTAGGGCAGATGGACAAGCCGGATGTGGACAGCATCGAAGGGCTGTCCCCGGCAATATCCATTGACCAGAAGACTACCTCCAAGAATCCCCGTTCAACAGTGGGTACGGTAACAGAGATATACGACTATCTGCGTCTGTTGTATGCCAGGATAGGCATACCTCACTGTCCCGTATGCGGACGTGAGATATCACAGCAGAGCGTGGATCAGATGGTGGATACTCTCATGGCTCTGCCGGAGGGTACACGTTTGCAGCTCCTTGCACCGATAGTTCGGGGACGCAAGGGACAGTACACCAAGGAGCTTGACAGTGCAAGGCGCGGAGGCTTTGTGCGTGTCCGCATCGACGGCATAATGTACGAGCTTACCGAGGAGATAAAGCTGGACAAGAACAAGAAGCACAACATTGAGATAGTAGTTGACCGTATAGTCATCAAGCCCGGGATCGAGTCACGTATCACCGACAGCCTTGAAACAGTGTTCCGCCTGACTGAGGGACTTGCAGTAGCCGATGTCATAGACGGCGAGGAGATCCTGTTCTCCCAGAACTACGCCTGTCCGGAGCATAACATCAGTATCGGCGAGCTTGAACCGGTGATGTTCTCTTTCAACAATCCGACCGGAGCTTGTCCTAAGTGTACCGGACTTGGTATGTTCCGGCGCATAGATCCGGATCTGATAGTCCCGAACAAGGATCTTTCCATAATGGAAGGAGCAATACAGGCTTCCGGCTGGAACAGTCTTGACGAGACCTCCGTAGCCTCAATGTATTATCATGCCATATCTGAGCGTTACGGAGTACCCATAGACGTTCCGGTGAAGAAGCTGAAAAAAGATCAGCTTGACCTATTCCTATACGGTACAGGCACTGAGGTACTGGAGCTGAAAAGACCTGATTCCATAGGCGGAGGGAAGTACAGTTCTCCCTTCGAGGGCGTTGTAAACAACCTTGAACGCCGCTACCGTGAGACTAACAGTGAGTGGTCGAAGAATGAGATAGAGGACTACATGAGTGAGGTGGAGTGTCCGGAGTGTCACGGCAGAAGGCTTCGTGAGGAGTATCTGTCCGTTACCGTGGGCGGAAAGAGCATCAGCGAGCTCACCGATCTCTCAGTCCGGAAGGCACTTGACTTCTTCATCGGTCTGAAGCTCACCAGACAGCAGGAGTTCATCGGAGAGCGCATCATAAAAGAGATAAGGGAGCGTCTGGGATTCCTCAGCAGCGTGGGACTGGAATACCTCACACTCTCCCGGGCATCTGGTACTCTCTCCGGCGGTGAGAGCCAGCGTATCCGCCTTGCCACCCAGATAGGTTCATCACTGGTGGGAGTGCTGTACATCCTTGACGAGCCTTCCATAGGACTCCACCAGCGTGACAACGACAAGCTGA
>DNLQ01000060.1:3699-3877 GCA_003488415.1 Ruminococcus sp.
GACAAGCTGATAGCAACCCTAAAACGGCTCCGTGACCTTGGCAATACCCTTATCGTGGTAGAGCATGACGACGATACCATGCTTGCGGCAGACTACATTGTTGACATAGGCCCGGGAGCAGGCGTCAACGGTGGAGAGGTAGTGTTTTCAGGTACAGTTGACAAGCTGCTCAAATGCA
>DNLQ01000232.1:0-10249 GCA_003488415.1 Ruminococcus sp.
AATGCTCCTCACCCACTATTTCGGGCTCCAGGATACGTGAGTTTGATTCCAGCGGATCAACGGCAGGATAGATACCCTGCTCAACGATCTTACGTGAAAGAACGGTAGTAGCGTCAAGATGTGCGAAGGTTATAGCCGGAGCGGGGTCTGTCAGGTCGTCCGCAGGCACGTATACAGCCTGTACGGAGGTGATAGAGCCGTTCTTTGTTGAAGTGATGCGCTCCTGGAGCTCGCCCACCTCAGTAGCAAGGGTAGGCTGATAACCAACGGCTGAAGGCATACGGCCCAGAAGTGCTGATACTTCAGAACCTGCCTGTACGTAACGGAAAATATTATCTATAAAGAGGAGCACGTCCTTATGCTCACGGTCACGGAAGTACTCTGCCATAGTGAGTCCTGTCTGAGCCACACGCATACGTGATCCGGGAGGCTCGTTCATCTGACCGAATACGAGAGCGGTCTTGGCGATAACGCCTGATTCCTGCATCTCGTTCCAGAGGTCATTTCCCTCACGGGAACGCTCGCCTACGCCGGTGAATATGGAGTAGCCGCCGTGCTCGGTAGCGATATTGCGGATAAGCTCCTGAATAAGAACGGTCTTGCCGACGCCGGCACCTCCGAAAAGACCTATCTTACCGCCCTTTGCATAGGGAGCGATAAGGTCGATGACCTTGATGCCTGTTTCAAGCACTTCGACGACCGGGCTCTGCTCCTGGAAGGTGGGAGCTTTGCGGTGTATCTCCCATTTCTCCTCAGTTTCCACATCGCCCTTGTGGTCGATAGGCTCTCCGAGAACATTGAACATACGGCCGAGAGTCTTTTCACCAACAGGGACTTTGATACAAGCGCCTGTGGAAGTAACTTCCATGTTCTTGCTGAGTCCCTCGCTGGTAGCCAGCATAATGCAGCGTACAGTACGGTTGCCCATATGCTGAGCTACCTCCATGATACGCTGTTTTCCGTCCACGGAAACAGCAAGAGCATCCCTTATCATAGGGAGTCTGCCCGTGGGGAATTCTACGTCGATAACAGGTCCGATGACCTGTGTTATCCTGCCTTTTTCCATTGTATGAATTTACTCCTTTCCGGAGAGATTATCTTTCATGCCTGCAGGCTATTCCTGCTCAAGGCTGTTAGCGCCGCCGCATACCTCAGTGATCTCCTGAGTTATAGCAGCCTGACGGGCACGGTTATAGAGCAGTGAAAGGTCCTTTATCATGTCCTTTGCACTGGTAGTAGCAGCGTCCATAGCGGTCATTCTCGCCTGCTGCTCGCAGCAGAAAGCCTCGACCATAGCGCCGTAGATGATACCCTTTGTGTACTGTGGTATCAGGAAGCTCATTACCTCCTCCGGGGAGGGAGCGAATGAAGCCTTTGGCAACTTCTTCAGTGAGCCGTCAGGTGCAACGGCGAAATGACGGCGTGTGAACGGGAGGAGCTGTACTGTCGTACACTCAAACTGAGAGGAGGTCACCATATCCGTATAGATGAGGTATACCTCGTCGAGGTCGCCCTTTTCAAATTTCTCCAGTACCAGTTCTGCTATGTCGTTTGCTCTGTACAGCGTAGGATTCTGTGTAGTATAGACGAACTCGCCGTCCACGAAGTCTTCCTTGGAGCGGTTTCGCTTCTGGAAGTACATTCTTCCCACCTGTCCCAGAACGAACAGATAGCAGTTATCTATATCAGGAGCCTTAGCAAGCTCCTGTTCGGTATGCTTGAGGATATTATGGTTATAGCTTCCGCAGAGTCCCTTGTCAGCAGTGATGACGATGTATCCCTTTTTTCTTTTTTCCTCCGGTATAGCCTCACGGCGGTCAAAGTAATGCTGACGGGTGTGGGGGGTATGCTCAAGGATGCTCACAACAGTCTCCTGCAGCTTATAGAAGTAGGGATCGGTGGCTTCAAGAGCCTTCCTTGCTTTTTTCAGCTTTGAGGAGGACATAAGGTACATGGCGTTGGTGATCTTGAGGATCTGCTGTATACTTGCGATACGCTCACGTATCTCTCTCATATTAGCCATAGGAGCGCCTCCTTATTCCTCAAAGGCAGTGACGATCCTCTCGATGCGCTCTGCAAGGTCATCTGTAAGCACCTTATTCTCATCGATCTCGGATATTATGTCCTGACCGTAGGAACGGATATAGCTCATAAGCTCGGTGCGGTACTCTCTCAGTTCCTTCAGTGGAACATAGTCAAAGAGGCCGTGCTGAGCGGCATAGAGGAGTATCACCTGCTCGGAGTGGGGCAGGGGATTGTAAAGAGGCTGTTTCAGCAGCTCTGTGAGCATATGACCGTGGTTGAGCAGATTGGTCGTAGCCTGGTCAAGTTCAGAGGAGAACTGTGTGAAGATCTCCATTTCCTTGAACTGAGCCAGGTCGATACGCAGATTTCCTGCTGCTTTCTTCATAGCCTTGGTCTGAGCCGCACCGCCGACACGGGAAACGGAGAGTCCGTAGTTTACCGCAGGTCTGAGACCGGAGTTGAAAAGCTCGCTCTCCAGGAAGATCTGACCGTCAGTGATAGAAATGACATTTGTAGGGATGTATGCAGAGATATCGCCTGCAAGAGTCTCGATTATCGGGAGAGCGGTAAGAGAGCCGCCGCCGTGCTCGTCATCAAGACGGCTTGAACGCTCAAGGAGACGTGAGTGCAGGTAGAAAACGTCACCGGGGTAAGCCTCACGTCCCGGAGGACGGTGGAGCAGCAGTGACATGGCACGGTAAGCCACGGCGTGCTTGGAGAGATCGTCATAAACGATCAGCACGTCCCTGCCTTTTGACATGAAGTACTCAGCCATAGCGGTACCGGAGTAAGGAGCTATGTACTGGAAGGGCGCAGGATCGCTGGCGGATGCGCATACAACGGTGGTATACTCCATAGCGCCGTACTTTTTCAGGGTACCGACTACCTGTGCCACAGTGGAGGACTTCTGTCCGATAGCCACGTAGATACAGATAACATCCTGTCCCTTCTGATTGATGATAGTATCGACGGCTATAGAGGTCTTACCGGTCTGGCGGTCGCCTATGATAAGCTCACGCTGACCTCTGCCGATAGGGAACATGGAGTCGATAGCGAGGATACCTGTCTGGAGAGGAACACTTACCGGTTTACGCTCGATGACACCGGGAGCTTCACGCTCTATGGGGAAGTAGTCCTCGGCGTTTATCTGTCCGAGACCGTCGATAGGCGCACCCAGCGCATCAACGACTCTGCCCAGGAGCTCATCGCTCACACCTACGCCGGCACGCTTGCCGGTGCGGACAACGGTAGATCCTTCTGTGAGACCGTGATCGTCGCCCAGGAGAACGACTCCCACTGACTTCTCCTCCAGGTTCTGTACGATCCCTCGGATACCTGTCTCAAACTCGACCAGTTCGCCGTACATAACGCCGCTCATACCGTAGACACGGGCGATACCGTCACCAAGACGGGTAATGAAGCCTGTCTCTGTAGCACCTGATCTGACTGTGAAGTCCTTGACCTCGGTTTTGAGAACGGAGATGATGTCGCTCTCGCTGTCGGAGCTGTCAGACACCTCTGCTGCCCGGCTTTCCATAGCCTCACGTATCTGGCGGAGGCTTGTGCGATAGCTTCTGTCGTACTCCACATCGCCTGCATTGAGGATAAATCCGCCCAGGATATCGGGATCCTGACGGTACTCTATGTCAACGTCCTCCTTGACGAACTTCTCCATGATGAACTGCTTCAGGTCAGCCTGCTGGGTATCAGTGAGGGGAGTTACATAGCGGACAACAGCCCTGATGCTTCCCTGCTGATCCAGGAGCACGTCTGTATACTCCTCCAGTATCTCCTCTATGTCACCCACAGCACCGTCCTTGACCGCATTCATAAGGAACTTCTGTATACTCTGGGGAAAGAGTCTCTTGATGATATTGTTCTTTTCTTCACGGGTAACGAGGGGATTGGCGAGTGTTTCCTTAACGTCCTCGCAGCTCTCGAATACACCCTTTGTCAGATCTGTATCCTCCTGTGAGATACCGAGGCGGACAAGCTCCTTCAGGAGGTCCTTTGCGGAATCCTTCATTACTTGTCACCCTCCTCTGCACTCTGCTCTGAGAGGAACTGATCCACCAGTCTGCGGTTCTTTTCGTCGTCCAGGTTAGCACCTACGACCTTTGAAGCTGCCTGGATAGCCAGATCTGCGATCTGTGACTGAGCCTGCTGGATAACTCTCCTGCGCTCGTTTTCGGCAGCCTTGCCGGCGGAGGATATGATCTCGTCAGCCTCCTCCTTTGATCTCTCGATAATGGCAGCCTTCTCGGACTCAGCGTCCTCGTGTGCCTTCATGATTATCTCGTTAGCCTTTTCCTTAGCCTCACTGATAGAGCCCTCGTACTGTGAACGGAGCTCTTCAGCTTCAGCCTTTGCCTTCTCGGTGTCGTCTATATTATCCTGTATGATACGAGTGCGCTCGTTCTTCATCTTATTCAAAGGCTTGAAAAGGAATATCCTGAGCAGTACGAACAGTATCAGAACATTTGCAACTGCCTCGAAAATGCTCCAGAATTCAAATTTAAGCATTATGTGCCCTCCTTTGGTTTAGTTGCTGCTCTTACGCCTTGCCGATGATCATGATCGCAATAACAAAGCCGTAGATAGCTGTAGCCTCTGCGAGAGCACATCCCAGCAGGAGAGCTGTACGGATATCGCCCTTAGCTTCAGGCTGACGGGCAATGGATTCTGTAGCTCTTGCTGTAGCGATACCTATTCCTATACCTGCGCCGGCACCTGTAAGAACAGCGATGGCAGCGCCCAGTGCGATAAGTCCCATTTCTGTACCTCCTTACGCCTTGCCTATGATCATTATTGCAATAACGAAGCCATAGATAGCGGTAGCCTCTGCGAGAGCACATCCCAGCAGGAGAGCTGTACGGATATCGCCCTTAGCCTCCGGCTGTTTAGCGATCGATTCGGTAGCCTTTGCTGTGGCTATACCAATACCTATACCTGCGCCTGCGCCTGTAAGAACGGCGATAGCAGCGCCTAAAGCGATCATTCCCATAATTTATACCTCCATAAAGTTAATATTACTCTTCTTCAACAGCTTCAGCCATGTAGAGAGAAGTAAGGAATACGAATACATATGCCTGTAAGAGTCCGTCGAATATATCAAAGTAAGCACTTGCGATGACGGGAACGCCTATGGCACATATGCCCTTTTTGACAAGCTCCATGACAACGAAAGCACCGAGGACGTTTCCGAAAAGTCGCATACACAGCGAGAGCGGACGAGTCACAAGATCGAGCAGATTGATGGGGTTCAGAAGGCTTTTCAGCCATTTCAGCGGTCCCTTCTCGATGATAAATACAAGCTGCACGAATATGATAGCTATGCCCGCCAGACCTGCCGTGACGTTTACATCCTTTGTGGGCGGAACGAAGCCGAACAGACCGATCAGGTTAGCAAAGGCTATGTATATTATCAGAGTATCAAGGAAGGGGATATACTTCTTTCCCTTGTGACCGAGGATACCGGTGAAGAAATTCTCAAGCCAGTCCATCACACCTTCAAGCAGGCACTGAGAACCTGTAGGGACTGTTTTCAGCTTTCGTGTCAGTATTATGGACATAAGGACTATAACGCCCATTATTATCCATGTGACCACACATGAATCTGCAACAGGTATTCCTCCGAGTATCGGTATGGTAAACGCCGTTTTGGATTCAAGCTCCTCCATGATGTTTTCCATGGTAACACCTTCTTTCAAAGAAAAATAAAACGGAGAATGCTTTGAGGCAAAATCTCCGTTGATCCAGTCAGAAAAGCGGTCTTCTTCATAATATGAGCCGTGACTATTTTTAAGATACGGTCATTGAACATAACCATATATATCATATAACAAAATGGTTACAAAGTCAAGGGGTTTGCGTTTTTTTTCACATATATTTCTAAATCCCGGGACATGGCATCATTTACTTTCTGATGATCCTGTCCAGGCGCTCTATAGCGCTTGAATTGAGCTTTTCTGCAAGCCTCACACGGTCAACCTCTTTCTTGTAGGAAGAGACTTCCTCTGCAAGACGCTTCATGATCTCGCCTGTACGGCGTTCACGTTCCTCAAGCTGTTCAAGCTGGAGCCGGAGCCATGCGATAGTTTCATCGCTGTCCCGGAGCTTTTCACGCAGCTGCTGCGTCTCGGCGATAAGGGCGTTCACCCTGTCCGCCAGCACCATGTTCACGGAGTTCTGACGGCTTCCGAAATCTGAAAGCTGTGAAGCGGTCTTGAAGGTACCTCCCCGTGATCCGTCAAAGGCGAGCATATCCTCCCTGTTTATCTCTGTTCTGTCCGGCATACCGTTCTCTCCTTCCATGCGTTATCTGCTGCGCCAGTAATCAAGTGTATCGCTTATGGTCTGTTCCATGGAGATACCTGCGCTCCAGCCGGTATCCTCCAGTATACGTGAAACGTCCGGCTCGATGATGGGTATATCCGATGCTCTCATGCGTTTGGGATCGGTCTTTACCTCTATCGGGCACTTTGCCAGGCTCAGCACGGTATCAAGGATGTACTGTATAGTCACAGCCCTGCCTCGTCCGACGTTGTATACCCGTCCGCTGACACCTTTTTCGCTCAGAAGCCTGTAGGCTCTCACCACGTCACGGACGTCGGTGAAGTCACGCATGGCAGAGAGGTTGCCCACGGACATCTCCGGGGCTCTGCTGCCCTTTTCTATCTCCGCTGCCTGACGGCAGAAGTCGGAGATAACGAAGATATCTGACTGTCCCGGACCTGAGTGGTTGAAAGCACGTACCATGATGATGTCTTTCCTGTACGCCCTTGCGTACACCTGACCGAGCATCTCACCGCAGGCTTTGGTGGCAGCATAGATATTACCGGGGCGTAGAGCCTCCTCCTCACTCAGTGGACAGGAATCCGGGCGTATGAAGCCGTATTCCTCACCTGAGCCTATCATCACAAGGCGTATGTCCTGCTTCTTTGCAGCTCTCAGTGACTCCAGCACATTGACCGTACCTATGACATTGACCTCTGCCGTGAGGCGGGGCTTCTTCCATGATACTGCCACGGAGCTCTGTGCGGCAAGGTGGTATACTGTGTCCGGCATTAATGCATCCAGCAGCTCTGTGATGCTGTCCTGCTGCATGATGTCGAGTATATGGGATGTGAACAGGCTCTTGTCTGCGCCGATGTCCTCTCCCGGCAGGCAGGTAGCGTGTACCTCCTGGCAGTCTGCGGCAAGCTCACGTATAAGGTATCCTCCAACAAATCCTCCGCCGCCTATGATAAGAGCTTTCACTTCATCACTTCCTTAGAACCTTGTATAATGTATCTATCACCCTGTCCTCACGGAACACGGTGCTCACTCTCTCTGAGCCTGCTTTTCCCATTTTCTCACGGAGTCCGGGGTTCTTTGCCAGACGGACTATGGCACCTGCAAGGGACTCATAGTCTCCCGGCGGAACAGTGTACCCGGTGATGCCGTTGAGACTGACGTGAGGTACTCCTGATGGCAGCAGGGTATTGATGACCGGCTTGCCGCACGCCATAGCCTCAAGCTGTACAATACCGAAAGCCTCGCTTTTCTCGGTGGAGGGGAGTATGAAGATATCGCAGTCGGCGTATGCCTGACGCAGCTCCTTCTCCGGCAGGAAGCCCAGAAAGTGTATGTGATCCTCCTTGCCCAGACGTCTGGCTTCGGCTCTCAGCTCTGCCTCCAATACGCCTGTACCGGCTATGAACAGCTCACACCGGCATTCCGGCGAGTCGGCAAACCCCATGGCTTTGATAAGAGTCTCCACGCCCTTGTAGTATACCAGCCGTCCGGTGAAGAACAGCTTCACGCTTCCGGGGACTGTGCATTTTTTCGTCAGGAAACCGTTTCCGGGGACGTTGTAATCATCCGGAACGATACCGTATGGCACTACGGTACACTTCTCCCGGAACTCCGGGAGCCAGTCGGAGCCGCTTATGTGTCCCTCCGTGGCGACTGCTATTGCGTCTGCACGGCGGAGGAGTCTCCGCAGCAGCGGTGAGTACAGCTTCAGCAGCTTCTTCTGCTTAACGATATCGCTGTGCCAGGAGACTACCACTCTGCCCCTGTAGCCGGAAAGCAGGAGAGCCAGATCGGCAAGGGGGAAAGGTACATTTATGTGTACCGCATCGGACTGCGCCGCCATTTTCCGGAACAGCCGGATAAAGGACATGGATACCGGGCAGGAGAAGTAGGTGCCGAAGCTGCCGGCACGGGTGAGCTTCACTCCGTTCACTGTCTCCCGGCAGGTTTTTCCCCTGCCGTCACGGCACACCAGAGTCCTGACCTCAACGCCTTTAATAGCACCCAGCTCTTCGGAGTATTGCTTCACCAGAGTCTCGATGCCTCCCACATGGGGATAGTAAGCCTTATTGACTTCAAGGATCCTGAACGGTTCAGCCATCAGCGGATACCGTTATCCTTTGCGAACTTCTTTATATATGCTTCCAGGTCTATACCTGCTTCTTCACCGAGCTTCACAAGCTCCTGGGTACGTGAGACAAAATCCGGATCGGAGTGAAGGGAATCATTATTAGCTCTTTCGATGAACTCGGGGATGTACTTTTCAAATTCCAGTTTGAAAATATCCTCTTTTGTGAGAAATCCGCTGAAATCAAAGTCAGCCATTTATATCAGCTCCTTGTAGATATTATGGAGCAGCTCTGCGGAGCGCTCCCATGTGAATGTTCCTGCTCTTTCAAGACCACGCCTGCTGAGGTCTGATCTCAGCTCCGTATCTGTATACAGACGCTCCATGCCATCGGCGATGCTTTCCTCAGAATAGGGATCGCAGATCACGGCGCAGTCGCCTGTGACCTCCGGCAGTGAAGCAGCGTCCGACACCAGTACTGGTACTCCGCACGCCATAGCCTCCAGGGGCGGCATACCGAAGCCCTCGTATATGGACGGAAAAACGAATGCCACGGCACCGCACATAAGGGGATCCATGTCATCTGAGGGGACGTATTTCGTGAACACTACCCTGTCCTCCATGCCAAGCTCACGGACTTTAGCGAAGATGCCGTCATACAGCCAGCCCTTTCCTCCTGCCAGCACCAGCTTAGGAGCGTCCGGGTGACGTCCGATGAGTATATGGTAGGCGGAGATGAGTCTCTCCAGGTTCTTTCTGGGTTCTATAGTGCCGAGGTAGAGGAAGTAGTCGCCCTCTATACCCAGAGATCTCTTCACTTCCGGGATACGTTCCGGCTCGGTACACGGGCAGAACCGTGTCAGGTCTACGCCGCAGGGTACTACTCTGAGCTTGTCCTCGTGCTCCGGGAAGTATTTCAGTATCTCGGACTTTGAGAACTCCGAATCGGTGACGATCATGTCTGCACGCTTCATTGAGCGTTTCAGTCCCAGGTCGAGCATATACTTTGTCCTGCCCCTTACTGTTTCCGGAAAAGCCTTGTACACCATATCATGTACGGTGACGACAGTACTGCCGCTGACTCCGGGCGGGACGATGTAGTTGAAGAAGTGAGTGATGTCGTGTTCCCTGCCGAAGAAGAAGCGGTACGGGAACGGCACGGCAACAGTGCCGGCACGGTAGAGCCAGCCGGAGAAACGTACCTGCTGAGTCCTGATGCCGGTATCTGCGGTAAAGGGTGCAAGGCGTTCCAGCTTTATGTGGTGATCCTTCCGGGAGAAATAGCTGTAGGTGTAGCTGTCCTCCGGGTGGAGCCTTGCCATGGCAGTGGTCTGACCGGCTTCGCACCAGCCTATACCGGTCATGCGGTCACTTATAAGCGGTACTGCATCAAATGAGATCTTCATACAGGTCAGATACTGCTTATGAGGTCGGAGATGTAGTTGTCCACGTCTTCCTCAACGAATCCCCCATGCTTCAGGGGCAGTTCTGCTGCACAGCGGATGTCAGTCATCTGTTTTACAGCATCATATCGTGAGACAGCGTTTTCCTGAAACTGCATCATGATACAGTTGAGCTGATCCAGGAGTTCCAAAACAGCCATTTTGTCGTAACCTTTTCCGTGGGCTGTTCTCAGTACATCATTCATGTTTTATTCCTCTATACTTTTTATCTTCAGTTCTTTTTCAACCTTTTCAAGGTCATTCCTTACCATGCGCTCAACAAGCTCACTGAAGGAGATCTCACGCTTCCAGCCGAGAGCCTTCTCAGCCTTGGAGGGATCACCGAGGAGAATATCCACCTCAGCAGGGCGGAAGAACTTCTTGTTGACCTTTACGATGGTCTTGCCTGTAGCCTTGT
>DNLQ01000232.1:10358-12468 GCA_003488415.1 Ruminococcus sp.
AAGGCAGTCTCCACGAACTCACGTACTGTACGTGTTTCGTTGGTGGCGATAACGTAGTCATCGGGCTTATCCTGCTGGAGCATGAGCCACATAGCTCTTACGTAGTCCTTTGAGTGTCCCCAGTCACGCTTTGAGTCCATATTTCCCAGCTCAACGCAGTCCTGTACGCCCAGCTTGATGCGGGCAACGGCGTCAGTGATCTTGCGGGTAACGAATTCTATTCCACGGCGCTCGCTCTCATGGTTGAAAAGGATACCTGAGCAGGCGAACATACCGTAGCTCTCACGGTAGTTCTTTGTTATCCAGTGACCGTAGAGTTTAGCAACACCGTAGGGACTTCTGGGGTAGAAGGGAGTAGTCTCCTTCTGAGGGATCTCCTGCACCAGACCGAACATCTCGGAGGTCGATGCCTGATAGAAGCGGGCTTCGGGCTTTACGATACGGATAGCTTCAAGCATATTGGTAACGCCAACAGCGTCGATATCGGCAGTACCGAGGGGAGTGTCCCAGCTTGTGGCAACAAAGGACTGTGCGGCAAGGTTGTACACCTCGTCAGCCTGAGATATACGCATTGCAGAGATAAGGGATATGGGATCGGTCATATCGGCATAGATAAGAGTGACCTTGTCCTTGAGGTGAGCGATGTTGCCGTAATCGGCAGTAGCCTTTCTTCTCCAGATGCCGTATACGTTGTAACCCTTTTCAAGGAGCAGTTCGGCAAGGTAAGAGCCGTCCTGACCTGTAATACCGGTGATAAGTGCGTTTTTCATTGTTGTTCCTCCTGTATTTTATATCAGTTCCTCACGTCTGCGGTCACGCAGTTCGGAGATCACTTTTTTCACGTCCTGAGTATTTTTCTTTGAGCAGACAAGCAGGGCATCGTCAGTATCCACGATGATGATGTCCTCCAGTCCGACGGCGGCGATGAGCTTTTTTCCGCCGCATACCGTAGTACGCTCTGAGTTTATGGAGATAATATCTCCGTCAAGGTAGTTGCCGTCGTTGTCGGTCTCGTTGATACGCTCAACAGCCAGCCAGCTTCCCACGTCATCCCAGCCGAAGCTGCCGGGGATAGTGTAGATATTGTCAGCCTTTTCCATGATGCCGAAGTCAACGGACTCGCTTCGGAATGCGTAGAATTCCCTGACCAGTACCTCTGTGAATCCCGGAGTGCCGCAGGCATTGCCTATGCGTTCAGCACCGTCATAGATATCAGGCATGAATTTTTTTATATTCTCCATTATGGTGGACACCTTCCACACGAACATACCGCTGTTCCAGAGGTATTTGCCGGAAGCGAGGTAGGACTTGGCAGTGGGGCGGTCGGGCTTTTCCACGAAGCGCTCCACCTTGTAGGTGTCGCCGTTCTCAGCGCCGAAGTTGATGTAGCCGTAGCCGGTCTCCGGATATGTGGGAGTGATGCCGATAGTAACGAGATTGCTTCCGGATCTTGCAGCCTTGATAGCTTTTTTCAGTGTGCTGATGTAGATATCCTCATAGCCGATAAGGTGATCCGAAGGGAGCACCAGCATAACGGCGTCTTCATATCTGCGGCTGATAACGGCTCCGGCGAATGCTATACATGGAGCGGTATTTCTTGCGCAGGGTTCAGCGAGGATGTTCTCCTTCGGCAGCTCCGGCAGCTGTTCCAGAACAAGATCAGTATAAGCGGCATTTGTAACTATGAAAATGTCATCCATAGCAACGATCGGGCGGAGTCTCTTGACGGTCTTCTGTATCATGGTCTCGCCGTCGGAAGTGAGCGAAAGGAACTGCTTCGGGCGGGAATTTCTGCTCTTGGGCCAGAAGCGTTNNTCTGTATCATGGTCTCGCCGTCGGAGGTAAGGGAAAGGAACTGTTTGGGGCAGGAGCTGCGGCTTTTCGGCCAGAAGCGCTCGCCCTTTCCGCCAGCCATGATGACGGCGCATACTCTGAGAGAGTTACTCATGTTTATCCTCATTTCTGTTCTCTTCACCGTGGAGCTGAACGGAGGCTGACTCTGAGCCTGCGGAGCCGGGAAAGAACATGGTTTTTAAAGTCATAAGAATGATCTGCATATCCATACGGAAGGAATACCTTTCAATGTACATCAGATCCATTTTCAGCTTGT
>DNLQ01000240.1 GCA_003488415.1 Ruminococcus sp.
ATGTCTCAGCACCCATCATTTCTGTGATCTCAACGTAAGCGTCAACAACACCGGTTGTAGCATTTGAGAGGTACATCTCTTCATCGTGGATGCTCTCGGGACGTACACCGAGGATGAGCTCCTTGCCTACGTAGTTGCCGAGCTTATCGTTCTGGGCAGCCTTAGCCTCAGGAACAGCGATCTGGTACTTCTGACCTCTGTCTCTGCCGAACTCAACGATGAACTGACCGTACTCTTCTTTAAGTACAGCGTCGATGAAGTTCATCTGAGGAGAGCCGAGGAATCCTGCAACGAACTTGTTTACAGGGTTCTCGTAGAGGTTCTGAGGAGTATCTACCTGCTGAACGAAACCGTCCTTCATACAAACGATTCTGTCGCCCATAGTCATAGCCTCAGTCTGGTCATGAGTAACGTAGATGAAAGTAGTACCGAGCTTCTTATGGATCTTGGCGATCTCGGTTCTCATCTGAGCACGGAGCTTTGCATCGAGGTTTGAGAGAGGCTCGTCGAGGAGGAATACCTTAGGGCTGCGGACGATGGCACGGCCGAGAGCAACTCTCTGTCTCTGACCACCGGACATAGCCTTAGGCTTTCTGTCGAGGAGGTGGGTAAGGTCGAGTATCTTAGCAGCCTCGTTTACCTTTCTCTCGATCTCGTCCTTGGGAACCTTACGGAGCTTGAGTCCGAAAGCCATATTATCGAAAACTGTCATATGAGGGTACAGAGCGTAGTTCTGGAAAACCATAGCGATATCTCTGTCCTTGGGTGCGATATCATTAACGAGCCTGTCGCCGATGTAGAGCTCACCCTCTGAGATCTCCTCAAGTCCGGCGATCATACGAAGAGTAGTTGACTTACCGCAGCCGGAAGGTCCAACGAGAACGATGAACTCCTTATCCCTTATGTCAAGATTTACATCAGAAACGGCAACAACTCCGCCCGGATATTTCTTATAAATTCCTTTAAGTGTTAAGCCTGCCATTTAATCCAGTCCTCCAATTCATTTTTTCTGCTGATAGATTACCTGCACATTATCAGCTATATTACTATTCTATCATTCTTTGCCCGATTTTGCAAGATGCTAAATTGACAAACTTAATATTACTTGTTTATTAGAATTGCCGAAAAAATGCCGGAAAAATCCGCACAAAAGGCTTCAAAATCCGGGGGATTAAACAAGTTTTCAACATCTTTGTGCAATAATTCTACCGATTCTCCAAACCCCAGTTTTTCGGGAAGAATCAAACCTCCGTAAGTTACACGCATCAACTTTTCCACAGAGTTTTCAACAGCTTTGAACATTCTTTTGATCTGATGGAATTTTCCCTCGCAGAGTTCTACAAATGCCAGTGTATCGCAGTTTTCTACCGGTCTCACCTTTGCGGGCAGACAGGTCTCATCTTCGCCGATATTTATACCGTTTTTGAATATATCAACATATTTACTTTGAAACCTCCCGGCAAGTTTCACAATGTAGATCTTTGGCAAATGATGCGAAGGAGCGAGTATCCTGTGAGCCAGAGCGCCGTCATTTGTCAGCAGCAGAGCGCCCAGTGAATCCTTGTCCAGACGGCCTGCCGGAAACATATCCTTCGTCCTCATTTCAGGTGGCAGAAGCTCCAGTACGTTCCTGCCGTCGTGGTCGCTGGTGGAGCACACATAGCCCTCGGGCTTATTGAGGAGTATGTACCTCAGACGGCTGGCGGAGATGACTCTCCCGGAGACTGTCACCGTGTCATTCTCAGGATCTGTTTTAAGGTCGGGAGCAGATGCGGTGATGCCGTTGACAGTGACCTGCTTCTTCCTTACCAGTTCCTTTATCTGACTGCGGCTGAGCTCAGTCCTGCCGGAGATGAATCTATCCAGTCGTTCCATTGCTTTCCTTCCTGCCGGAATATATCGGCGGCGGCGTTCATACGATTCTATTGCCGGGTATCCGGACTTGAAAACGGAGGTTACCGCCATGCCGAAACGATCCCATGTAATATTTTCCCTTGCTGCTGCGGCAGTTCTTGCCGCTGCTGTGATACTGCCGGGGCTGAAGAGTGCGCCGGAGACTCCTTCCGAAGCTGTACCTGCGGCTCAGGCAAGTGACCGCATCAGCTACTTTGCCCTCCACGGGTGGGAGGTGGAGGAGATCGCCGGAAAAAGCGTTACCATACCTGACAGCTTCTCCGGTATATACGAGGAATACGCCCGTATACAGGACAAACAGGGACTTCCTCTCCGGGAGCTTGCAGGGCGTGAAGCCACGCTTTATCTTTACCGTGTCAGAAACTACAGCCCCGGAAGCAGCGGACTGCTGGCGGAGCTGTTGGTATGCGATGATATAGCTGCCGCATCGCTGGTATACAGCGAGGACGGCGGCAGTATAATGATGCCTGTATCTTAGCCGATCACTTGAAGATCTCCAGTATATCTCCCAGGATCGGTACCTTTATTGCATAGCCCTTGTAGGTGCCGTATGCAAAGAAGCAGATAAGTGCAAGGATAGCGATCACGATGATAGCCTTGATTATCTTGCCCAAGAAGGGGATAATACCAAGGATACCGGAAATGATGCAGAGTGCCACCATAACTATCAGCCAGCAAAGCTGCTGATTTGAGTGGAATTTACAGTAGGAAGAATCCTTATCCACCATGATCGGCACAAAAAAGAATACGGGGATGATGTAGGGCAGAGCACCAAGCATCTTATACTTCTCTCCGTCTGCTCCGAAGCTGCTCTGTGCAGCGCTGTCATTGAACTTCTCAAAAATCTCATCCATGGTTTTCGTCTCCTTTGTTCATAAAAATATTATCCGGATCTACTCCGGGAGATCTATGTCCAAGCTCGCTGATGACTGCAACGAAGCTCTCGACATCTGTGAAATCCTCGTACACCGAGGCAAAGCGGATATAGGCAATGGGATCTATCTCACGCAGCCGCTCCATGACAAGAGCTCCTATATCCTTTGAGCGTGCGATATTCTGCTGAATGTTGGAGTAATAGCTCTCCACATAGTCTGCGATCTCGTTTATCTTGTCGATAGTTACGGGACGCTTTTTCATGGCTGAATAGACTCCCCGCAGCAGTTTTTCCCTGTCGAAGCTCTCCAGGGTGCCGCCACGTTTTTCAACCATTAGCTGAGGTTTTTCCACTATCTCGAAGGTAGTGAATCTTGCTCCGCATTTTATACACTCCCGGCGGCGCTTGATGGTATCGTCCTTGGGACGTGAATCAATGACCTTGGAGTCTCCGGAGCCGCAGTAGGGACAATTCATAGCTCTGCCTCCCTGTTTTCGTACTGCCCGAGCATTGCTGAAAGGGTATTGTAGCCTGACACAAGCTCGCTGATGCCGCCGAAAGCAGAGCGGTAAAGCTCAAGTATAACATGGCAGTCAGGAGAGAGCTTATAAAGCTGGTCGAAGAATCTGCTGAAATTGAAGCTGCCTTTTCCGATGAGGAGGCAGTCGCCCAGCTCTCCGGAATCGCTTATATGGACGTGCCTTACCCGGTCTCCGGCGGCACGGAGGAATGCAAAGGGATTTTCCCCTGCACGGATAGCCTGTTTGGTGTCAAGGACGAAGGAGAACTCATTGCCCAGCAGCTTTGCAGCCTCCCGGACGAAGGCGGAAGAACCCGAGGCGCACCGTGAGACGTTCTCAAGTGCGACCTGCACTCCGAACTCCTGTCCCAGTCTCCGCAGCATGGAATACCTCTCGCAGAAAAGCTCTATGTTCCTGACGGACTTAGGTCCGTGGAAGACGAAGATCTCAGCTCCCAGGATATTCATAAGGCGGAAGTAGAGCTTATGGTACTCCATAGCGTCGTCGAGGCGGCGCTGATACTCGGAGAAGAACATAAGCTGGTCCATTTCGCAGGTAAAGGGATGAACAGAAGCGCAGCTCATCTCGAAGCGCTTCATGAGGTTAGCCATGCCGTAAGCGAAGCTCTTTTTCAGTTCCGAGTGGGTGTTGAGGAACACTTCCACACATGGAACGCCGCTTACTGCAAGGTCGTACAGAGCCTCCTCCACCGGTTTAGGGTAGAGACAGGCAGTTGAAACGCCGGCTCGCAAGCTGTCAGCCTCCTTCTTAACACAGTTATCTGACTTTAATTATACCATTTTTTCAGAGAAAGTCAAGAGGACTGAGGGGATTTTCTCAGTAATGCTAAAAACTATCTTTCCAGCGCCTTTG
>DNLQ01000154.1:0-1603 GCA_003488415.1 Ruminococcus sp.
GGCGGCTTTGCCGGAACTATACAGGCATTCGTTCCCGAGTACCTTGCCTCCGACTACGCAGAGGAAATGGACAGGGTGTTCGGTGAGGGAAGCTGCCGGATACTGCGTATAAGGGCGGCAGGCGGAACGGAATTCACCATAGATCCGCCGAAGCCACTTTTCCGTGAGGAGAGTGCAGAAGCGGTGTAAGACCGTAAACAGGAACAACATCCGCAGGGTGCAGAGAAAGCATCCTGCGGATCTTTTTACCATTAGCTCTGCCGGGAGTTAAAAATAAAACATTTGTTTCTCAGCTATTGACAACATCGAAAATATGTTCTATAATTAGATTTACAAGGAATAGAACATACGTTCTTTAAGCTACAGGATCGTACATTCTCCCTAAGAGAAGGAGGTCTGACATGAAACAGATGATAAACGAATACCTTGAAAGCTGCCGGATGGCTAAAAACCGCATTAAAGAGCTTACCCTCACAGAGAAGGAGCTGAGAAAGTCCGGTAAGCTCACCGAGAGTCAGCGCATCGACCTTGACCGCAGGATAAAGCTGCTTTATGTGGAACACGGTGAGATGATGGAGGTCGTAAACTACCTTGCCGGCTGCGTGAGAGAGGTGGAGAAGCGTGCCAAGATTTGAAAGGTACTCAGATGACTTCTCCGGCGAATACGATGAAAGGCTCCGGGAACTGCTGGATCCCGGCGAAGATGACAGCGCACGTCTCAGGAGAGTTCTGTTAAAAGTTATTAATAATGAACTTACCACAAGACAAAAGGAGATAGTTATGCTATACTATTTCAAGGGGCTGAGTACTGTGGAGATAGGAAAGCGTATGGGGATCACCCAGCAGGCTGCGTCCGCTGTGCTTGTGCGAGCCCGTCTGAGACTGTTCAGGATACTCAGATATTACATATAACTACAGGAGGAAGATATGGATACACCTGTCTTTGATTTTCTTTCAGAATACTCCGCCGGAGGTACTCTCCGCTGTCATATGCCCGGTCATAAGGGAAAAGCTCCCCGGACGGAGCTTGAGTACCTCTATTCGCTGGATATAACCGAGATCCACGGTGCCGACAGTCTCTTTGAAGCTGACGGTATAATTCTGGAGAGCGAGAGGAATATGTCCTCGCTCTACGGCTCGGCTGCGTCATTCTACTCCGCTTCCGGTTCAACCCTCTGCATACAGGCTATGCTTGCCGCAATGAAGCGTGAGAACAGATGCGTCATAGCTGCAAGGAACGTCCACCGTTCCTTCCTTAACGCTGCCGCACTCCTGGGACTTGAGGTGAAGTGGCTGTACCCGGAGCAGAGCATGGGCTTGCTCTCAGGCTGCTTCACTCCGGAGTCCGCTGAGGAGCTGCTGAAGGAAACTCCCCATGCCTGCCTCTATGTCACCTCGCCGGATTATACCGGAAAAACTGCGGACATCGCCGCACTCGCCGATACTGCTCACAGATACGGCGCTCCCCTGCTGGTGGACAACGCTCACGGCGCTCACCTGCGCTTCATGCCCGTGGACATTCACCCAATGACACTCGGAGCTGATATGTGCTGCGACTCAGCACACAAGACTCTCCCGGCTCTCACCGGTGCGGCTGTACTGC
>DNLQ01000154.1:1646-6730 GCA_003488415.1 Ruminococcus sp.
GTCACCGGTGCAGCTGTACTGCACTCGGGAGAAAGGTACGCCGGAGTCCTCCGTCAGTGCATGGCTATGTTCGCCTCTACCAGTCCTTCCTACCCGGTAATGGCGTCCCTCGATCTCTGCTGCCCCTACCTTGAAAAGCAGATACGTGAGGATATTGCCGTGAACCTGCTCTGCATCACCGACTTCCGCAGCCGCTTCGCTGACAGACTCAGCTTTGCCGGAGGTGATCCCTTCCACATTACGATACTTGCCGGTATTTCCGGATACAGCGGTACTGAACTGGCACAGCTCCTGCGTGAGCAGGGGGCGGAGTGCGAATACGCCGACCGTGAGATGACCGTGCTTCTGATGTCTCCGGTGAACGTCCCGGAGGACTATATTGCTCTCGCAGAGAAGCTGGAGGACGCTCTCTCCGCCGCCGGAAGATACTCCCCTTCCGAGCCTGTGACTCTCCCACGGATGAAGCAGGTCATGAGCATCCGGGAGGCTGCCTTCGCTCCCTTTGAAGAGATACCCGTCACCGATGCCGTGGGACGGATATGCGCTTCCGTCAATGTCCCCTGCCCTCCGGCAGTCCCCATCGCCGCCTGCGGTGAGCTTATCAGCCGTGAATGCGCCGATGTGTTCCTCAGATACGGCATCCGCACCGTGAACGCCGTGAAGGAGACCTGATACCCCGTCAGGCGCAGTTTCACGTAGGCTGCCCCCTGCCCTGGGATTACGATTTTTCTTGACAAAATCCCCCGGATAAGGTATAATAAAGTATACGCAGCTTTTCAGAGATCTGCGATACCAATCCGGAAAGGAAGTAGACAAAATGGCTATGGAAAAAAGTCTCAAGGTCCTCATCGTCGATGACGATAAAAATATATGTGATCTGCTCCGTCTTTACCTTGAAAAGGACGGATACAGCGTTATAATCTCCAATGACGGCGAGGAGGCTGTTGTTAAATTCAACGCACTCAAGCCGGATATGGTACTGCTCGATATCATGCTCCCCGGTCTGGACGGCTGGGCTGTGTGCCGTGAGATAAGAAAGAAATCCAACGTTCCGATCATTATGATAACCGCCAAGGGCGAGACTATCGACAAGGTAATAGGTCTTGAACTGGGCGCTGATGACTATATTGTAAAGCCCTTCGACGCAAAGGAGGTCATTGCCCGTATCAACGCCGTTACCAGACGTACAGGCAATATCAATGTCGTTCCGGAGGTCAAGGAAGTACGCTATGACAAGCTGTCAGTGAATATGACACGCTATGAGCTGAAGGTAAACGGCAAGGTCATCGACACTCCCCCGAAGGAGCTGGAGCTGCTGTTCTACCTGGCATCAAACCCCAACAGAGTGTATACCAGAGATCAGCTCCTCGATGAAGTATGGGGCTTCGAGTACTACGGCGACTCCCGAACCATTGACGTGCATATCAAGCGCCTCAGAGAAAAACTGGAGGGAGTTTCCGACAAGTGGGCTCTCAAGACCGTATGGGGCGTGGGATATAAGTTTGAAGCAGAGGAAGAGGAATGATCCCTTGCATAATAGTATCTCAGGGGACTTCATGTCCCCTGTTTTGTTGGAGGTATGATATGCCTGACATCAAGAAAAGCTCCTATTACAGCCTGTTCAGGTATTCGATGATCATTATACTGAGTACACTGATAATCGTGGGCGTGATAATTGTCAGCATCTGTTCATCAGTTTACAAGAAATCCAGGCTCAGCAGTCTGCGTGAAACAGGTGAGCTGTTCGTCGTGTGCCTCAAGGACGAGTATGAGCGCTCCGGCAGAACAAGCTCGGAGTACGCAAGACAGCTCCGGCGCAGATTCATGGACGAGTACGGTCTCCAGATCTACGTGTACGACGCTGACGGTCAGGACGCCTTCACCGACAACCCCACCCAGAACGATACCCTGCCGCCTAACCGCCGCAAACAGCTCTCCAAAGGCGATTACCTGGACATTGATACGTCCAGCTTCTCCAGCAGTGAGCCCTCCACGCTCTACGCTACACAGTTCACACTGAAAAAGGCGTCACCGGATGTAAACAGCGCCGATGCCTTCGTTACCGCCCGTGCATACGCCTGCATATACGGCTCTACCAGAGAGATAGACGCCTTTACCGGTAAGATCACTGCCCTGTACACTGTCTTTGCAGTCATCGGTACTGCCATTACAGCCGTACTTCTGTACAAGCGCATCCGCTCCGATATAGACTACGAAATGGAGTTTAGAAGGGTTGTGGAGAAGTACTCCAAGAACGACTTCTCCGAAAAGCTCCCCACAGACATCCACGGCACTCATAAGGATATTGCCGAATACGTGAACGTACTCGCCTCCAACGTGGAGTCCAGCGACGACACCAGCAAGACCTTCATAGCCAATGTGTCCCACGAGCTGCGTACCCCCATGACTACCATAGGCGGATTCGTGGACGGTATCCTTGACGGCACTATCAAGAAAAGTCAGCAGAACGAGTACCTGATACTTGTGTCCAAGGAGATAAAGCGTCTGAGGATACTCATAAGCTCCATGCTGAATATGACACGGTTTGAGTCCGGTACCCTCACTCCCAACTTCCGTGAGACAAACCTCACCGACCTCGTTATCCAGACAGTGCTTATGTTCGAGAAGAAGATCGAAGCCAAGGAGCTTGAGGTAGAGGGACTCGACAGCGACAAACTCACTGCTACCGTCGATGCAGACCTTATCCAGCAGGTCATCTACAACCTGGTGGAGAATGCTGTAAAGTTCATCAACAAGGGCGGTACCCTCTCCTTCCGCTTTGAGAAGGAGGACTACACACGCATCATCGCTATACGCAATACCGGCGAAGGTCTCCAGAGCAACGAGATACAGCAGGTATTCGACCGCTTCTATAAGACAGACTCCTCCCGTGGAAAGGATACCACCGGACTGGGACTCGGTCTGTCTATCTCACGAAGGATAGTCCACCTGCACAACGGTCATATCGTTGTAAAAAGCGTGTACGGAGAGTATACGGAATTTCAGGTGCGTATCCCCGACGATCCGGCTCTCAATATCAAGGTCTGAGCCTGAGCGTGGAAAGGAATTATTATGGATGAAAGAGATAACCTGCCGGAGACCTTTCGTACCCCCGGCGAGGGTGAATATACAGTGACCGATATCACAGAAGATGCTCCCGTGGCTGAGACTCCGGTGGACGAGACTCCCGTGAGCGAAACTCCCGTGAGCGAGACGACCGTGAGCGAAAATCCGGTGGGTGAAACTCCGGCGAGCGAGACTCCAGTGGGCGAAAATCCCGTGAGCGAGACGACCGTGAGCGAAAATCCGGTGGGTGAAACTCCGGCGAGCGAGACTCCAGTGGGCGAAAATCCCGTGAGCGAAAATCCGGCGAGCGAAAATCCGGCGAGCGAGACTCCAATGAGCGAAACACCCGTACAGCACACTGAGAAAGTGGTGTACGACGCTTTCATGTACGAGCCGATAGGCTTCGACAGACAGGACAAGGCTGCCGCAGCACGCTACGCCGAGGAAAATGCTGCCCGTGAAAAACGTATCCGGGCAAGGCGTGAGCGCTCAATAGTCGTTACCTTCTTCATTATCGCTGCAGCTTCCGTGGCTCTCTCACTGTACGGCATCATTTCCGATATTTTCCGCAGCGGAGGAAATCTCAAAAGTCCGGGCGGCAAACAGGTAGTGCTGTATCAGAACTCCAAGCCCGAGGGTGCAAACGACCTCTCCTCCTTCGTGGACGAGAACGGCAGATATACCACCGAGGGCGCTGCTGCCGCAGTAAGCCCTTCTATCGTGGAGATATATACCTACAATAACGCCTCCAAGACCACTCTTGTGGGTACAGGCTCCGGAGTTGTTATTTCCGATGACGGCTACATCGTCACCAATGCGCACGTTCTCCTCGCCGACGGATTCCACACCATCAATTCTGTGGACGGCAAGACCTACTCCGCACGCATCATCGGCAGAGATGCCAAGACTGACATCGCTGTTATAAAGGTGAATACCAGCGAGCTCCAGCCTGCTGTACTGGGCAACTCCGATGAAGTCATCGTGGGCGAGAACGTCATCGCTATCGGAAACCCTGCCGGACTCTCCAGCACCGTTACCGACGGCATCGTTTCTGCCGTGAACCGTAAGATACGCAGCGACTCCACCGGTTTCCAGATGGACTGTATACAGACTAATGCCGCAATAAGTCCCGGTAACTCCGGCGGTGCGCTGGTGAATATGTACGGTCAGGTGATAGGTATTACCTCCTCAAAGTACGTCAGCTCCAGCTACGAGGGACTTGGCTTTGCTATCACTATCAACGAGGCTCGTCCCATTATCGAGGAGCTTATCGAGAACGGCTTCGTTCCCGGCAGGTTCCGTGTGGGTATTACATTTATCGAGACCTCCGATGAATCCCACCGCAAAACAGTGGAAGAGGAACTGGGCTTTGAACTGCCAAAGGACTTCGGCGGACTCTACATCACCGACATCAGCGAGGAATGCGATATCTCCAATACCGAGCTGAAAAAGGGCGATTTCATCTACTCCATCGACGGAGTGAACACCACCAACTACGATGAATTCAACGATACCGTGACAGCCTCCTACGGCCCCGGGGACAAGGTGAAAGCCAGATGCGCTCACCTCCACGAGGACGGTACTATCGACTACTACGATATAGAGTTCAAGCTCATGGAAGACACCTCCGGCAACTTCTGACGAATACGAAACATCAGGGCGCACACTGTGCGCCCTTTTCATATGTACCGTATCCGCACTCCCCCGACAGTAAAAGCACCGGCGGCAATCCCCACACCGCACCAACGTAAAACCACCGGCAACTATTCCACATAACCCTGACAGCAGTACCACCGGCGACCAAACAGCACTAACCCTGACAGCCAGACCACCGGCTACAATCCCACATAACCCCAACGATGAACCCACCCGTGCGATAGCCAGCTTTACCGACGAATCCGGACAAGAAGTAAAGTCAACCATAAATCCACCCGTGCGATAGCCTACTTTACCGACGAATCCGGACAAAAAGTAAAAGCTGACAAGATAGGGTTGTGAGGGAAGGAGGGGGGAGCCAC
>DNLQ01000203.1 GCA_003488415.1 Ruminococcus sp.
GCCAATTCCATCACACCGGCAAATTATTGAATTATAAGTCTATAGACACATAAGCCAAAAAGTCTCTCAAATTACAAAACTGCGTAAAATACGGAAAGTGGTAGATTTGGCAGATGAATGGCAGAAAAACGAAACTAAGGCTGGCAGAGAGTAAAGCAGTTGGTGGGGACGTGTCAGAAGCCCTGATCGGCTGATACACACCAAAATGAATGACTATCAGCGTATACCGCTCTATGATAAGTGACCGGAGCGCTATACGCTATTTTATGCCTGAAACAGAATAGATCAGCAGTGCTCCTCAGAAAAGGGGAGCTTTTTTGTGCCGATTTTTCTCAAAATCGGATTTATGCCACACTGCTTTCGGCAATAAACCCACGAAAATTATTAACTCCATCAAAATGTTCGACTCAGATATTATATCATATCCGATCAGATTAGTCAAGCATTTTTTGAACTCTTTGAATCCAAGCTGAAAAAATAGGTGAAATCTCTTGTAAATAACTGAGAAATATGTTATTATAATAGGTATGAGTATTGCCTGCGTGGATTGCAGATAAAGGAGGATTACATGGATAACAGGATAACATTCGGCGGAGAAATGACCAGGCAGATCAATTTCTCCCTTCAGCAGAATTACGTTCCGGTATTCCGCAGCGTTACAATGACGAATACTACCGGAGAGACTATAGCCGATGTGAAGCTCCGTATAACCTTTGAACCGGAGTTCGCAAAGACCTTTGAATCCGTTCCGGTAAACCTTGAGCCAGGTCAGCCGGTCTCAGTATCCCCTATACAGATAGTGATGATCTCAGAGTATCTTTTCAGCCTTACAGAAAAAATAGTCGGAAGCGTTACACTTGAAGCTCTCCGTGGCGAGGAAGTCATTTCTTCAGAAGTCAGAACTATCGAGCTTCTTGCATATGACCAGTGGACAGGTACACTTTATATGCCTGAAATGGCGGCAGCCTTTGCAACTCCCAATCATCCTAAGGTTCAGGAGATAGTGTCAAAGGCGAGTCTTTACTTGCAGAAATGGTGCGGTGATCCGGCATTTACCGGCTACCAGACACGTAATCCCAATACTGTGCGTCAGCAGATGGGAGCTTTGTATGCAGCCCTCCAGGAGACCAATATTGCTTATACCACACCTCCTGCAAGCTATGAGACTGCACAGAGGATACGTATGCCCGATGCAGTTCTTGAAGGCAAGTCAGGGACCTGCCTTGACCTTGCAGTATTGTTCTGCTCCTGCCTTGAAGCAGTAGGTCTCAATCCGCTGCTGTTCGTGATAAAGGGACACGCTTTTGCAGGTGCGTGGCTGGATGCAGAGACTTTCCCGGACTGCCTTCAGTATGACGTTTCCTCAGTGACCAAGAGGATGGCAAAGGGCATTAATTCGATCTGTGCTGTGGAATGTACAGACTTTGTGGCAGGCAAGAACTGTGATTTTGATACCGCAGAGAAACACGCCGGAGCACATTTTGACGAGCCGGATAATTTTACCTTTGCAATAGACATCAGCCGTACCCGAGCCAGCGGCATCCGTCCCATGCCGTCAAGAGTACTTGAGAACGGCAGCTATAAGGCAGTAGACTACGGCGGACGGAAAAAAGACGAGATAACCAGTGCTCCGAGTGAGCTGGAGATAATAGGCGACATACGACCGGAGGAGGAGAAGGAGGTCACCAAGCAGGTGATATGGGAGAGAAAGCTCCTTGACCTCAGTCTCCGGAATGCTCTTCTCAATTTCCGTGCAACAGCCATGACAGTACAGATAATGACATCAGGTCTCGGAACGCTGGAGGACGAGGTCTCAAAGGGCGGCGAATTCCGCATCATGCCTGTGCCTAATGATATGATGCTGGAGGCAGCGGACAGCAAGATATTTGAAATGGAGAACCAGCGGGATCAGATCTCAGCTATAGCAGACGCTGAGTTCAGGAATCAGCGGCTTCGTACCTTCCTGAAGGAGACTGATCTTGAAAAGACAATGAAGAAGCTCAGCCGACAGGCAAAGGTGAGCATAGAGGAAAACGGTGCAAATACTATCTATCTGGCACTGGGATTCCTGCGCTGGTATGAGACGGATAAAAGCGAAAAGCCGAGGTATGCACCGCTTGTGCTCGTGCCTGTGGACATAACACGCAAGGTACAGGACAACTCCTTCTATATCAAGGTGCGTGATGAGGACACTCAGTTCAACATCACTCTTCTGGAGATGCTTCGTCAGTTCTACGGAATAGACATACAGGGACTCAGCCCGATCCCGGAGGACGATAACGGTGTTAATCTTCCGCTGATATTCAGCACTGTACGCAAGGGAGTCATGGCGAAGTCACGGTGGGAGATAGAGGAGTTCGCATTCATCGGACAGTTCTCCTTCAACCGCTTCATCATGTGGAACGACATACGAAACCGTGCCGATGAGCTTGCACAGAACAAGGTGGTAGCAAGTCTTATGTCCGGCAAGACCGAGTGGGAGAGTAAGGACCTTGAGATAGCTCCTTTAGAGCTTGACAACAAGATAGATCCTGCCGATCTGGCAGTTCCCGTTGCGGCAGACTCTTCACAGCTTGCGGCAGTATACGCAGCCAATTCCGGACAGAGCTTCGTGCTTCACGGACCTCCCGGAACAGGCAAGTCACAGACCATAACCAATATGATAGCCAACGCACTCCACCACGGCAAGTCGGTACTGTTCGTGGCTGAAAAAATGGCAGCTCTGGAGGTAGTGGAGAAGCGTCTGAACAAGATCGGACTTGCACCGTTCTGTCTTGAACTGCATTCCAACAAGGCTCAGAAGCGCTATGTGCTCAAGCAGCTTGAAGACACACTGAATATAGGCAGAGTCAAGCAGCCTGCGGAGTACAAGGCTCAGGCAGATAAGATAAAGGAACTGCGGGCAGAGCTTAACGGAACAATGGAAGCGGTACACCAGGTGAGAAGCTGCGGTATGTCTCTGTACGATGCGGCAGTAAAGTATGAGCAGTACAAGGACTGCGGAGGAAAGTTCAGCTTTACACAGTCACAGCTTGACGCCATGAGTCCCGAGTCATACAGCAGGTGGCGTGAGTCGCTGGAGAGTCTTGCAGCAGCCGGAAGGGAGTTCGGTGATGTTACGGCAACTCCTCTGACCTGCTGCCGTCTTGACCACTGCACTCCCGAAACGAGACCTAAGCTGGAGGCGAAGCTCACAGAGCTGAAAGACGCTTTGCGCGGTGCAGCAGAGCAGAAGTCACTGCTGTCAGTAATAAGCGGCAGGGACGGGCTGACTCTTGAACAGTGCCGGGAGCTTACGGGACTGATGAATGATGCAATGGGTGAAGGTTACATACTTCCCGGAATAGTTGACGGCGGAGACTGGGATATGAAAAAAGCCCCTGCCGAAAAGGCTATCGGCGAAGGAAAGGAACTGAGCGCACTGAAGTCAGAGGTGCTGGAGAAGTTTGAGTCCTCAGTACTGCTCTATGACGCTTCTGCGGCACTTACAAAGTGGAAGGCAGTTCAGAGCAAGTGGTTCCTGCCCAGATCCATAAAGAGCAGCAAGCTGGTAAAGGAGCTGGCTGTACACGCAAAGTCACATGATACAGTCACAAAGGAGAGTATTACCGGCTGGTACGAAAAACTGATAAAGGTAAAGGAGCTTACCGGAAGCATAGATAACGTATCTCCTGATGTTCACAGCGTATTCGGCACTCTCTGGGCATTTGCCGACACTGACTGGGATACAGTAGAAAGAGCGCTCATATCCTCCGGCAGCATAAGGGACAAGCTGCTGAACTCAGGTTTTGAGCGTGATGAAAAGAGCAGTATCGCAAAGGCAGTATGTCAGAGATACGGTACACCATCCCAGAAGCAGGCGAGCCGGAGTGAGGCAGAGAAGCTGTCATCCGGATTCGGAACACTGGAAAAGATACTCCGGGAGCTTTCCGATAACTTTGCAATCGACACTGCCATGCTGTCCTCAGGAGCGGACTGGGAGAATGAGGTCTCACAAAAGGCAGACGATATCATAGGTGCGCTTCCGCAGCTCAAGGAGTGGACCGGCATCGTTGACCTCAGCAACAGACTGCGTACACAGGGTATAGGCAATGTTGCAGATAACTACCTCTCCGGCAGAGTAAAGACATCCGAACTGCTCAGCGGATTTGACAGTGATCTGTGCAGGGCTATAGTAAGCTCTGTCATTACATCCGATCCGAAGCTCAGCCGGTTCCAGGGTACACTATTTGAAGATACGATACGCCGCTACAACGAAGTACTTGAAAGTTTCTCCAAGCTCACTGTAAACGAGCTTGTGGCAGAGCTGTCTGCTAAGGTGCCTGCTCCGGGAACCTCTGCGGCAAGCTCAGAGATAGGCATACTCCAGAAGGCTATCAAGAGCAACGGACGCATGATGTCCATACGAAAGCTGTTTGACAGCATACCGAATCTTCTCAGGAGGATGTGTCCGGTAATGCTGATGAGTCCGATCTCAGTAGCGCAGTACATTGATCCTTCCTATCCGAAGTTTGATCTTGTCATCTTCGACGAGGCATCTCAGCTTCCGACCTGTGAGGCTGTGGGAGCTATAGCAAGAGGTGAGAACGTTATCATCGTAGGCGATCCGAAGCAGCTTCCTCCCACCAGCTTTTTCAGCACCAATCAGGTGGACGAGGAGAATTACGAGAAGGAAGACCTTGAGAGCGTTCTTGACGACTGTCTTGCACTTTCCATGCCTCAGCAGCATCTGCTCTGGCACTACCGTTCACAGCATGAGAGCCTGATAGCTTACAGCAATGCGAAGTACTATGACAACAAGCTCTATACATTCCCGTCGCCGGACGACCAGGTATCAAAGGTTAGCTGGGTACACGTTGACGGCTTCTATGACAAGAGCTCCACACGTACCAACAAGGCAGAGGCACAGGCGATCGTTGCAGAGATCTCACGCAGACTTGAAGATCCTGTACTGAGAAAGCAGAGCATAGGAGTTGTGACTTTCAGTCTGCCTCAGCAGAACCTTGTAGACGACCTGCTCACCGATGCCTACCGTCAGCGTCCTGAACTGGAGCAATGGGCGAACGAGCAGTATGAGCCTATCATCATCAAGAATCTTGAAAACGTACAGGGTGACGAGCGTGATGTGATCATGTTCTCTATCGGATACGGCCCCGACAAGGAGGGCAAGGTATCCATGAACTTCGGACCGCTCAACCGTGACGGCGGCTGGAGGAGACT
>DNLQ01000185.1 GCA_003488415.1 Ruminococcus sp.
ATATAGTAATTCTTTCCGGACTTGCCCATCTTGACGGGAGTAACTTCCTTGCCGTTGATAGTGAATGTTACGCCGTCAAGTGAATCAACTGCGAAGACATAGCGGCAGTTTACGGAATCGCGCATTGCAAGCTGAGCGCCAAGATACTGCACTCCGCCGACCTTTTCCTCAGGCTTTACGAATTCGCCGCTGGGAACTACTGTAACGCTGCTCATATCGTCCTGATAACCTGCATTTGCCAGAGAATCAGTGTTCAGTCCAAGAGCGAGCTGAGTGTATCCGCCGAAGTTCAGAAGAGCCTTCAGAGCATCTCTGGTCTTTTCATTGGTAGAATCAGCGGTCAGCATACGATCGCAGTAAGATGCGATAGAACCGTTCTTAACAGATACGGGCTCTGTGCTGCCTGCAAGATAAAGCTCGGCCGTGACATCAATTGTCATTTCTGAGATCGACAGAGGACAACCGAAAGCGTAATAAGTCTTCTGACCAGCCTTATATGTGTTCTTGCGGTTGAGATCTGCGCGGACAGTCTTAGTCTCGCCGTAGTGGTCGTATGTGAAGATAACATATGAACCCTCAGCGTATTCAGCGTCGATATCGGCGTAGAAATTCAACATGATGTTCTCTTTGAATCCTACAGTATTTCCGGTTATCAGCTCAGCGTTGATCTGAGGTGCGCCCTCTTCTATGATAAAGTCTGTTTCAGCGGTGCCGCCAAGATAGTTTTCAGATTCATCAACGACGGCTCTTACGGTGTAAGTGCCAGGTTCGGTGGGAACTTCGGAAGTGAATTCTTCTGCATCAACAGCCTTGTACTCGAATGTAACATCTGCATCGCCGTCGTTTCCATATACCTCAGGGATATTAGGTGTTTCGCCTGCTTTCCAGCCATCGAGAAAAACTGTAGGCCCGATAGGAGCCTTGGCAACTACGAGGCGATAGGAAGCGTCTGCCCCGAAGAAATCATCGTCTTCCTCAGCGTGTGCATTGATAATAACAGTACCTGCACCCACAATATTTACTATACCGTCCTCATCAACTACTGCAATGGTCTCATCGCTGCTCTCGTATGTTACGGGAGTCTCTGCGCCAAAGATCTCATTGACGAACGGGTCGTCGCCGAAGGTCTTCTCGACCTTGTTGTCATCAAATGCAAAGTCTTCCTGATATATCTTTGCATCATCCCAGATAGCCTTGATAAGTGTTACGTCATCAATGGTTATTGTATCGAAGGCATTGTACATCACTCCGTCAACATCCCAGCCGACGAACTTCTTGTTCTCAGGAGGGATGAATCCGTAATCTTCGTGATCCATCAGCTCGTATTCTTCAGCTTCGCCTACCACTTCCTTGACACAGCCGCCGCTGCCGCCGTTGGCATCAATTATGACTGCATACTCTTTCTTCACGATGGAGAATGCCGTCATGGGATCGCCTGTAAGAACGTAGTTCGGATCAGTGAGACCTGTGATCGTTGCGATATATGTGCCCGGATCAATCTGGGCGCCTGAGATCTCAGCGCAACAATCGTCTTTATCTACGTCGAGAATGTCGAAAAGGATGACTTCAGGAGTCTGAGGCTCACCTGTGAAGATAAGTTCTCTATCGCCCCATGCAAAGCTGCACTCCCTCGGTGCGATCTTAACTGTTACGCTGTTCTCCTGAATATCTGTGTAATTATTTCCGCCGTCTACCAGGTAGTATACGGTGTATGTACCTGCAAACATTGCAGTGGGAACTGATTCGGAATAAGTTCCGTCCTCGCCAAGTTTGTAGAAAACTTTTCCGCCTTCTGCCTCACCAACTGTGACAAGATCATGCTCCGTGTCGTCATATTGCAGATCAATATACTCTGAAGGCTCTTGGAGCCATGCGTTTTCAGCCGGGTTGATATTGAACGTTATCTGCGCCTGAGAAGATCTGTAATTGGCACTTTCCGGAACGGTCGCTCTGACAGTATAACAGCCTGCCTCAGTAGGAATATTCTCTGAATAGTAGCTGTCATCTGCATCTTCGGGTTTGTACTCAATGATCGGTGTTTCACCTGTGTAATTGTCATAGATCTCAACATCATGAGGTGACTCACCGTATTTCCAGTCTGATATCCAGCACTCAAGTTCGAAATCTTGTTTCTCTACTGTAACGGTATAGGAAGCGGTGCCTGAGAAATAATAATCGTCCTCAACTGCGGTAGCTATGATCTCTGCTTCGCCTGCGCCTACGATGGTTACTGTACCGTCATCAGAAACGATCAGCACGTTTTCGTCTGTGCTACGGTATTCCACTGGAGTTATTGCACCGTTGGGGATGATCTGGAATGATTCATCACCGAAGGTCTTTGTAATGTTATCGTCGTCAAACGAGAGATCCTGACGGACCTTTGCGTCCTCCCATACAGCAGTCGCGGTAAAGTTATCGGTCAGAGCTACCTCCTCGCCGGGCTGATGATCTTCTTCGTTTATGACCCATTTTACGAATTTCTTCGCAAAAGGAGGATCAAATGTACACTCCGGGAGAGTAACAGTACGGTTATACGGTCCGGTAATGGGGTCGATCTCGCCTGTACCGCCGTTCGGATCGAATGTAATGGAATACTCATTCATATCCTCTGCAACCGAGTAAAGACCGGCCTCATCATCAAATGTCGAGCGGTATCCTTCCGGAACATACTCGCTCACATCATTGCTGAACGTACCTCCGGATACCTCTGCAACAGGAGCAGCGAATGGGGTGTCTTCGTAGCAGTATATGCCGATAGCTTCTGCGTTGTCGGAAATTAACGTACCGCCTGCGATATCAGCTCTGGGAGCTCTGCCGTAGTCGGAAGAAGAGCTTTCCAGCACCAGAGCATCTCCGGTGGAGTTGCAGCCGTTGCCGTTGTACTCGTAATCCTTCTTTTCGCCTTTAGCATGGAGCTTACCGCCGTTGACATACACATTTCCTGCCTTAGCGTAAACAGCCGTTGAGCCTGTTATGGTACCGCCTTCGATATTGAGGATACCTGTTTGGGGATGGTAGATAGCGATACTGTCCGAAGAGGTGATCTCTCCTCCGGTGATATTAACTTCTTTTGCGGGATGATCGGAGTTACCGGAGAGAGCGTATCCGCCACGATCTGAGGTCTTTACATTTCCGCCGTTGATGTTGACAATACTGTCCTCTAAATAAGCTACAGTACCGATGATAGTAACGCCGGAATCGAGTGTGAATGTGGAATTATCGTCAATAATAGCCTGACTATCCTTTGAGCCGCTCATATCTATAGTGAAAGCTTCGCTGCTTCTGGAAATTACCAGACTTGTGTCTGGTTTCACATAGATACCGCATTCTGCGGGATCAGTTGTTGTAATTGTTCCTGCTTCGCTGCCGGTGTAGCGGAGTTCAGCACCTGCTCCAACGACCTTGATCCTGGATACCGATAAGCTTTCGCTGACCTCATATATAGTATCAGCCTGCATATCTGTCAGCACCGCTTCGGCGTTTTCCTGTGTTACAGCAACAACGGCTTTTTCGACAGCATCAGCATTTGCCACGATCGAGGAATTATTAAAATTTCCTCCGAAGTAGCCTGGCTGCATTCCGGCGACTATAGCAAGTGCCATGATGCCTGCGAGCGTTTTCTTGAGTGGGAATTTGTAGTCCATTCCGTTTCCTCCTTATGATCCCTATTTGGTATACATTTTGTTTAGTTAACTCAGAAACCACGGGTTTTTGCGTGGTTAATGAGTAAAACGTCCAAGTTAATTATAACATTTTTTATCAATTTGTCAATGCTTAGGTTGATGATTTATGAAGTATTTTTTATAGAAATGAATTAAAATAGAGGATAGTGTCACGAAATCCATTTTTCGATACATGGATCGATCGGCCAGGAATACCATATCTGCCAAATTATAAGGCTAAAGTGCCGTTTATTCTTTTTTACCAAAATGCAGGCTTCGCTTAGTGAAAGCAACAGTTTTAGGTGTTTATGTAGCTTAAACTACATCTCTGGGAAATACCGTTGTTTAGGCTACATTTCGGGGAATTATTGAATATTGTATCTCCTGAAAAATCATGGTATTATATAATCACGGAAGGGGCAAGAGCCCCACAAAAATGAAAATCAATTGTAATGAAAAAGGAGAAAATAATCATGAAAACCAGAAAGATCACAGTATTCGCCATCGCATCTATCCTCGGAGCTATCGTCCTCACAGGCTGCGGCAGTGTAGTGGAGAGCTCCAGGAACGTAGGTCAGTCACAGCCCGCAACTCAGCCTGCAACTCAGGCAGTTACCGAGGCTGCTACAGAGGCTGCAAAGCCTGCTGAGCAGTCTGTAAAGGCAGAGTCACTGAGCAACACCGCACAGAACAACAACGTTGCACAGAACATATCCTACGATGCAAATGCAAACACTGCTTCATATACACAGGCTCCTGCACAGCAGACAGTTCAGACTCCTGTACAGAATCAGGCTCCTGCATATCAGGCAGCAACTTCCGCAGAGCAGGCAGCAGCAAATAACGCTATCGCATACGCTGGCGGAAATGGCTACAAGATCATCAGCTCTGAGGCTGTACAGACCAGCGACGGCTCCGCAGTTTACCGCTTCGGCATCGTTCCCACAGACAACGCAAAGGCTCCGGCTTGGTACTACTACGCTGGCGAGAACTTCGCAATGACTGAGGGCGAGTGGATCAGCAAGAAGGACAGTCTTTCAAAGAACGAGTGGGATACATACCAGGATTCCGCAGAGCACAGATTCGCAATGGCAAGCCAGCAGGCTGGTCAGAACGCTATCGCCGCTTCTGGGATCGCAGACGCA
>DNLQ01000109.1:0-3829 GCA_003488415.1 Ruminococcus sp.
AGGAGCAGGCGATAGGACTGGTGCAGGACAGCTTCCGGTTCGTGGCTGATTTCAGCGGAAAGATCCCCGGCTCTGAGCGCAGGGAGTGCGGTAATTACCTTGAGCATGACCTTGAAGGTGCAAAAGCAGTCGCAAAGGATATGCTGAATGTGCTTGACGGCTATACTGCTGACAGGCTCAGCTATTGACAGCAGATCGCCAATTATATATTGTTAGTTGTGAAAGTCTCCGGAACGGAGACTTTTCTGCTTTTCAGGAGATGCTCTTCCCGGTGCTCGGTTGACAACCTGCTCTTATATGTTGTATAATAGAGGGCAGGAAGTCTGCCTCAGAGCAGATCGATTATTATATGGAGGAATTAAAATGTCTGAATGGAAAAATGAAGCAGAGGCAAGAGAAGTAATAAAGGAAATGGTTGCTCAGTACTACCATGACTTCAAGGAGAAAAAGGAGGAGTTCAGGCCCGGCGACAGGATAAGCTACGCATCAAGAGTATTTGATGAGAAGGAGATGCAGAGCCTTACTGATGCTATGCTGGATTTCTGGCTCACTACCGGACGCTTCTCCGATCAGTTTGAAAAGGAGTTCGCAGAGTGGATCGGCGTCAGGTTCGCTCATCTTGTGAACAGCGGATCTTCCGCAAATCTTCTTGCATTTATGACACTTACTGCACCGGAGCTGGGCGAGCGTCAGATAAAGCGCGGCGACGAGGTCATTACTGTTGCCTGCGGATTCCCCACCACTGTTGCACCTATACTTCAGTATGGCGCAGTGCCGGTATTCGTGGATGTTACTATACCTCAGTACAATATAGACGTAACAAGACTGGAGGCTGCACTCTCACCACGTACCAAGGCTGTGATGATAGCACATACTCTCGGCAATCCCTTTGATCTTGCCGATGTCAAGGCTTTCTGTGAAAGATACGGACTCTGGCTGGTTGAGGATAACTGCGACGCTCTGGGAACACAGTACACTATCGGCGGCGAGACTCGCTTCACAGGTACATGGGGCGACATCGGCACCAGCAGCTTCTATCCTCCCCACCATATGACTATGGGCGAGGGCGGATGCGTATATACCAATGATCCTCTGCTCAACAGACTTATTCTTTCCTACCGTGACTGGGGAAGAGACTGCATCTGTCCCTCCGGACACGATAACTTCTGCGGTCACAGATACGACGGTCAGTTCGGACTCCTTCCTGCCGGATATGACCACAAGTATGTCTACAGCCACCTGGGCTACAACCTGAAGGTAACCGATCTCCAGGCTGCTGTGGGTGTTGAGCAGCTGAAGAAGTTCCCATCCTTCATCGAGCGCAGACGTCATAACTGGGACAGGCTCCATGCCGCACTTGAACCTGTTTCCGACAAGCTGATACTCCCTGAGCCTGCCGAGAACAGCCGTCCTTCATGGTTCGGATTCCTCATCACAGTAAGACCGGGTACAGGCATCGACAGGAATCGTATGACCAAGTACATTGAGGATCACAACGTTCAGACACGACTCCTGTTCAGCGGAAATCTTATCAAGCATCCCTGCTTTGACCAGATAAGAGGTACCGGTGCATACCGTGTTTCCGGCGATCTTGACAACACCGATTACATCATGAACAATACCTTCTGGGTAGGCGTTTACCCCGGCATGACAGACGAGATGATCGACTATATGGCTAAGATCATCATAGAAGCTGTGGAGCAGTAAGGAGTGTGTATGCGACCTACAGTTCCAGAGCTTAAAAGAGCTGCCGCAGAGATAAGAAAAAATCTCCTCACCCTTTGCAGTGAGGAGACTATCCACATCGGCGGAGACCTTTCCATAACTGACGTTATGACTGTTCTGTGGCAGTATCAGATGAATTATGATCCGGCGGACATCAAGGCTGAGAGCAGGGACAGATTCGTTCTCTCAAAGGGACACGCCTCAGCCGTTACCAGCTTCAATCAGGCGGCGATCGGCTGCTTCCCGGCTGAAGCTATAATGAAGGAGTACGCAAAGGACGGCGGACGCTTCTCTATGCACTCCTGCAACCTTGTGAACCCGTTTGTGGAGGTCTCTACAGGCAGTCTCGGACACGGATTCCCCATAGCCTGCGGCATGGCTGCCGGACTCAGACTGAAGGGCAATACAGAGAGTCGTGTGTACGTGGTCATGGGCGACGGAGAGCAGTCCGAGGGCTCGGTGTGGGAGGCTGCCATGAATGCAGTCCGCTGCCGCCTCGGCAACCTTGTTGCGATCGTCGATTTCAACGGACTTGAAGCTGACGGCACTATAGACGAAGTGACTTCTTTGGGAGATATAGGCGGTAAATACCGTGCCTTCGGCTGGAACGTCATTGAGATAAACGGCAACGATATTGGTGAGATAGTTAATGCTTTCGATTCACTTCCGGCTGCTGACAGCGATGTGCCGACAGTGATGATATGCCATACAGTCAAGGGCAAGGGTGTCAGCTTCATGGAAGATCAGGTGCGCTGGCACGCTGGAAAGCTGACTCCGGAGCAGCGTGACCAGGCTATAGAAGAAGTTGAAAATGCACTTGCAGCAGAGGAGGGGAGAGTATGAACACAGAGCAGAAATATTTCCTCCGTGACGTTGTAGGCGGCTATCTGAAAACCTTAGGAGAAAAGGACAGCCGCACCGTACTGGTCAACGCTGACCTTATGGGTACCTGCCGCAACCGCAGCTTTGCGGAGGCTTTCCCGGAGCGCAGCTTCAATGTGGGTATAGCAGAGCAGGATATGGTGAGCTTTGCTGCCGGTCTTGCCCATGAAGGCTTCAAGCCATATGCCTTCTCTATGGCTCCGTTTATAAGTATGCGTGCCTGTGAGCAGGTAAGGACCGATGTTGCTTATGAGAACCTTGATGTCACTCTTGCAGCCCCCTACGCCGGACTTTCAGGCGGTATCTCCGGTGCCACACACTGGAGCATAGAGGACTGCGGCATAATGACCTCCTTCCCGAATATGACAGTGCTGGAGCCATGTGATCCCGTCCAGGCACAGCGCATGATGGACTTTACCCTTGAACACACAGGTCCCGTGTATCTCAGGATAAGCGTTGAGCCGGTGTACAGCATATACCCGGAGGACTACACCTTTACTCCAGGTAAGGGATATACGATCCGTGAGGGCAGCGACGGAGCTTTCATCTGTTCCGGAGTGACTGTAAAGTATGCAGTCCTTGCAGCAGAGATACTTGAAAAGCAGCACGGCATATCCGTTAAGGTCATAGATATGCCGTCCATTAAGCCGGTCGACCGTGAGGCTGTTATCGCTGCTGCCGGTACGGGTGCAGTTATCGCCGCCCAGGATCACAACGTCATAGGCGGTCTGGGACAGGCTGTCGGCAATGTGATAGCCGGATCCGGCATCGGTACACGCTTCCGCACAGTTGGCATATCCGATACATTTGTATCAATGGCTCATGCAGAGTACCTTTATCACCATTTTGGCTACGATACCGAGGGACTTGTAAGGAATATGCTGGAGCTGAAAGGAATGGTATAAGTATGAAGATAGTTGTAACAGGCGCTACCAGCTTCATAGGAAGTGCATTCATAAAAAGAGCCGTTGCTGCCGGTCACAGCGTAACGGCTGTAGTAAGGCAGGAGAATCCGAAAGGGGAGGCACTGAGAGCGATACCCGGAGTCACCGTGAAGGAACTTGATATGGAGAAGTACGACGTTTTAGGTGAGACTGCCGGAGCTGCTGACTGCTTCGTACACCTTGCCTGGAACGGTACAAGAGGAGCACAGAGAGCTGACGAGGAGCTTCAGAAAGCTGACCTGAGATACAGCATGGACGCTGTAAATTCGATACTGGCC
>DNLQ01000109.1:3874-4627 GCA_003488415.1 Ruminococcus sp.
TCGATACTGGCAGCAGGCTGCCGGAAGGTGGTCACAGCCGGAAGTCAGGCGGAATACGGCAGCGTAAGTGATATGATAACCGAGGAGACCGAGTGCCGCCCGAACACTATGTACGGTTTATACAAGCATCGTTTCTTCACCGAGGCTTCGGAGCTTTGCCGTGAAAACGGTGCAGTACTTATCGAACCTCGCTTTTTCAGCCTCTATGGTCCGGGAGACTTCTCCGGTACTCTTATCATGTCCATGATAGATAAGATGAAGAATGACCAGCCCTGCGACCTGACAGAGTGTGTTCAGATGTGGGACTTTCTCTATGTTGATGATGCAGTTGATGCAGTTCTCCGGCTGTGTGAGAGTGATACCGCAAAGGGCGCATACAACCTCGGCAGCGGCGACGTAAGACAGCTGCGCAGCTATGTCGAAGAGCTGTACTCTATTATAGGCAGTTCCAGCGAACTGCATTACGGCGCAGTACCCTATCCTCCTACAGGTATGGTAAGCATATATCCCTGCATTGACCGTACCGTGAAGGAAGTCGGCAGATTTGCCGTAACACCATTCCGTGAGGGTATTGAAAGGATACTTGGAAGATAGTGAAAGGGACGTCCTCAGGGCGTCCTTTTTGATGTGTATTAATTATGGATACGGATATCGTGATCACAAGATGCGGGCAGCAGTGGCTGCGTATGAACGGGTAGTTATCACGAACAAATCTTTGTAAACTGTTGAAATCACAGAACTTATATGATATAA
>DNLQ01000118.1 GCA_003488415.1 Ruminococcus sp.
AGAGCTTGCAGCTGAGGTCAAGGTAGGTCCCAAGCTGGAGCTTTCACTTGGCTGGACAGCATTCGATCACCTTATCGGTGTTGACGCATTCGGAGGAGTATGTATCTCAGGTGCTCTCACAGCACATCCTGATGCAAAGCTGCTGTGTATAGACGGCTCGGTATACCTGTTCCTCGAACTCGGACTCAGCGAAGATACGAAGCTGGGCGGCTTCCTGAAGGATCACGGATGGGAAGCAAGGGCAGATGTTATCAACAGTGACAATACGCCATGGCAGCTCAATGCCCATTTTGAGAACTTCAAAAAGGTGGATGCTTGTACCTACGGAAACGGAAAGCTCTCCATACACGTAAAGGACGCAGATGACAAGTCTATCAAACAGGCTCTTATCAAGGTATACGATCTCAGCGGAAACCGTATCAAGACAGTTTCTACCGATTCAACAGGAAAGGCAGAGATCGGCGATCTGCCGCTGGGTTCAGTAAAGATCGAGATCAAAGCAACAGGCTACAAGATATTCAATGACCGTCAGCTTATCCGTTCAAACCAGACTACATACTGTGAGGCAGTACTCATGGTATCAAGAAATGACGAAGGAAGCAGCAACGAGACCGGAACAGGTTCAAACTATGTAACAGGTACAGTCAAGGACGCTGCAACAGGCAGCCTTATAGATGCTTCATTCAAGGTACGCAAGGGCTATAACGCTTTCGGCGACGCCGAGGTCGTAGCAGAGGGCGTATCTGAGAACGGCAGATACAAGGTAACTCTCCCTGTAGGCTATTACACACTGGTATTCAGCAAGGACGGCTACGTTGACAGCAAGGTGAATGCAGTCGTAAAGGCGGCTTCACCCACTACAAAGAACGTAGTTATCTCCACCGAGCTTGGCGGAGGCGGAGAGGATACCGGAAACGGTGACTCTGATGTACCGAGCGGAAATGTAAATACCGCAGCAGATATGAGAGTAGTACTCACATGGGGCGTTGATCCTGAGGATCTTGACTCACATCTGCTGAGCACAGATTTCTCCGGCTATCACATCTACTTCTCAAATATGGATGTATACCGTGACGGTGAGAAGGTCGCAAACCTTGACGTAGACGATACAACAAGCTACGGCCCTGAGACAACGACTGTCTTCGGATTCAAGGATGGCGAGAAGCTCAGCTACTACGTACACGATTACACCAACAGGGACGTTTCCGGAGACTATATGTCCAATTCCGGCGCACACGTTGTAGTATATTCCGGTTCAAACGAGGTCGCATCATTCAATACTCCTATCGGAGTTGAAGGAAACCTCTGGCACGTATTTGACCTGAATACAACTACCGGCGAGATCACACCTGTAAATACTTATTCCACGATCGGCGAAGACGATTACGATACATACTTCATAAACAATAACTGATATCGCAATAAACTAAGGGAATAACGGAAATACAGACGTATTTCCGTTATTTCTGTAAAGGAGCGTAATATGAAAAAGAGTCCCCTGCATATCATAACAGTCCTGGTGCTTATAATTGGAATTATAGGAACGCTGTTCTCCTTTGCAGTCTTCATCAAAGGCACGAAGGCAGACGCTTTTGTTACCCAGGTAAAGCGCAATACCCATAATACAGCAGTAACATACAGCTATGAATACAACGGAGAGACATACACCAGATCGAAGAAATACAAGAGAAACAAGAAGGTATCGGAGGGTGATAAGAAGAAGATATACTTCTTTGAGAGCGCTCCTGACAAGGGCTTTACCATGGATACCTTTATTGTGTTCTATTTCATTGTGATACTCACAGCACCTATGACATATGTACTTTTCAGGAAGGATTGAACTGAGTGCCGCATTGCTGGGGTGCGCAGTTCTCCTGTGCAGCTGCGGAGTCAGGTCGGGAAGTGGAGTACCCACTGAGACAGTAACAGTGTCCGGCGAGCCTTCATTCACCGTTAATGGGGCGGAGGTCAGCTGTGAGCTGAAAGCCGGCGATGAGCTGGCAGTAAAGTACTCAATGGAAGCCGAGCCGCTGACCTATTACGCAGTGAAGGCAAAGGAGAGCGGAAGCTGCACCGTAAGGCTTGCTGGCGGAGACGATGATATAAACTGTCTGAGCGTGACAGCTTCTCCCGACGAGTCAGGGAGCATGGAGAGAGTGGTAAGGAGCAGCAGCTCCGGACAGGTCGAATTCCAGCTGCGCATAACAGGAGAGGGCAGCTCCATAGCCGGTCAGGCGGAGATAATACCTGCGGAGAAAGCCGGGTATACCCTGTTGTCTGACAGCTCCGGCAGAGTGAGGATACTGCTCAGGGATAAGGACATAAGCAATTCGGGAGCTGATAAGGAGCAGATATCGGAGTGGCTGGGCGCACTTGACAGCATACGTGAAACAGCCTCAGCGTGGTCTGCTGACGGACTGGAGAGTGTGGATATATGTGCAGCCTGCACCTTTCATCACTACGGACTGTCCGGGGATCCGATATACATCAACCGTGACTATATGTCCGGGGAGCTGCGCAAGGCGGCTGAGACAGCGGAACTGCCGAAGAAGCAGCAGGATATACTCCACGGCTTTGCGCACGAGATATGCCATGCCGCAGACGGATTCGGTCACGGCGGAGTGTCGCCGGCAGTTTTTGATACTGAGCTGTCTGCACAGCTTGGAAGCGCACTTTGTATGGAAGTGAACGGCTACCGGTATAACGGAAGTCTGACAGCACTGGAGTACTTTTCGGAGAAGGACACGCTCGGAAAGCGAATGTACACGGACGAAGCCTTCATATACAGACTGCTGGAGATATTTGATGAAAAGGGTACAGACCTGAAGGACATCCTTCCTGTATTCACCATGCGCCGTGAGCACAGCGGAGTAAAGACAGCATCTGAGGGACTTGAAGCCTTTCTTGATGACCTGTCATTGTGTGCAGGCTACGACGTAGAGAGCTGCTTTACAGAGACTGAGCTTGATACTGTACGCATCAAATTTGCAATGGACGACAGGAAGGCAAAAGAGACATAATAAAAAAGCCATAGAGAGCGGAATGCTCTTTATGGCTTTTTGTATTGAGAAGATATTATCTGACGACAGTAAAGTAGATGATAACGAGTGCGCCGAGTATTATGCGGTACCAGCCGAAAGCCTTGAAGTCGTGCTTCTTTATGTAGTCCATAAGGAACTTGATAACGAAAATTGAAACAAAGAAGGCTACGATCATGCCCACAGCAAGAATAGCCGACTGCTGACCGGTAAAGGAGTTGCCCTCGTGGAAGTACTTGACCAGCTTCAGCAGACTTGCGCCGAACATAACGGGTATTGCGAGGAAGAATGTGAACTCAGCGGCAACTGCACGGGAGACTCCGATAAGCAGAGCGCCCACGATAGTAGCGCCGGAGCGTGAAGTACCGGGGAAAAGTGCGGCAAGGAGCTGGAACATACCGATGATGAAAGCGTCCTTGTAAGCGAGCTGAGCGATCTCTCTGACTCTGGGAGTGCGTCCCTTGTTCCAGTTCTCGACGATGATGAAAGCGATACCGAAGACGATAAGAGCAATTGCGACTACCCAGGGATTGTAGAAATGCTCATCGATCCAGTCGTCGATGGTGACTCCAACGATAGCGGCAGGGATGCAGGCTGCCAACACCTTGAACCACATGATGAAGATGTCCTTTTTCACCAATGCGCCGAAGCCTTCCTTGCTCAGGGGAGCGTTATTATTCTTTGAACCGAACGGCCATAGCTTCTTCCAGAAGATAACGACAACTGCCATGATAGCACCAAGCTGGATAACGACGTCGAACATCTCCTTGAAAGCATCTGTTTCCTTCAGTTTCAGGAACTCGTCTACCAGTATCAGGTGACCGGTGCTGCTGATAGGCAGCCATTCTGTGATACCCTCTACGATGCCGAGGATAATGGCTTTAATGATCTCAAGAATACTCATGCTGTGTTCCTTTCTGTGTTATGTTTATGATTTCTGCCGCACACTGTAGGATCTGCTGTATATGACACGGCAAATAGCATACGTATAATTATAACACAGAACCCCCGGTGTGTCAACGAAAAAATCGCATGAAAGTCAGTTTTCTGCGCCTTTGTCGATCTGTCTCCTGTAACCGGGGAGACCGATGAAGTAAGAGATAATGAAGGAGATCAGAGCTGCCGCCGCAGTAATGATGACGTAAAGAGTGCGGAACAGTCCTGACGAGGCAAGAGACTGTACCAACTCAGCAGAATCTGTTTCTTTATCTGAAAACATCATATTGAGAATTATTGAGATGTCACCGAACAGGAACCAGATAAGTGACACCAGCAGCAGTAAAAGGAAAAACGTAGTAATGGCAGTACCCTGCTTTTTCGTACCGAACCATGATGCCAATGCAAGGTTCAGGGCATTGTTTATCAGGAACATGGAGAAGCAGAAAATGATAAGACCGCTCAGGTCGGGCTTGTATGGAGCGATCAGTCTCCCCAGTACATTTGCGGTCAGGGTGACGGCAAAGATACCGGCAGTAACGATGAAGTTTGTGAGGTACTTAGATGCCAGGGTACCGGGGATGCCGAGTGGAGAAGAAGCGTAGAATCTGCACTGCTGTATGGTCTCCAGAGGAGAGAATCCTACAGTCGGTGTTGAGAAGCCGTACAGTACCCCGATCATGACGGATGCAGAGAATAAGGAGATACCGAGAAGCTGATTGATCTCTGCGGCTTCGGCATCAGTGGAATCAAGCAGCTTTACCGGATCTATCACAGCCATCAGTACCATAATGCACAGAAAGATGACAGTGGAAACAAGCATGACTGACATTCTGATCTCTTTGTAGATAAGTCCGAGCATCAGCGGATCCTCCTTTCAAGCAGACTGACTGTACGTCTGTAGGAGAGGTACAGGATGATGATAACAGCTGCGGGGAACAGCCATAGGTTGTGAGTTACAAAGGAACCTGCACTCGCTGCCAGCTCTGGGAGACTGTCTTCCTCTATCCCGAGAGCAGGCATCAGCACAAGAGCGAAGAATAAAAAGACAGCAGGCAGCAGCAGGAAAGAGATGGCTATAGAGTACAGGATAAGCTGCTTTGCCTTCTCAACGTCACCGGCTCTCAGCACGAGATTGAAGAAAATGCGGCTGGCTGTCAGCATCAGCATCAGTAATGCAAAGCACACAGCGATAGGAGTAAGGCTGAATGGCTGTGAGAACAGCACGGAGCAAAGGAGATTCAGTATCACTATGAAAACGAGAGTAAGAACGGTGCCTATAACGGCAAGTATGTAGTATGCAGCAGCGTATTTCTTTATGGATACCGGCAGGGTGTAAGCGAATCTGTTCCATCCGCATACGTGATCCTTCATGACAGCACTGACATCAAAGCTGACGCAGCACAGACACACCATAGAGTTTAACATAATGAGGAGGAATGCGTAAATGTCCTCAAAATTCTTCTGAGCGTCAGGATACTTTTCCAGTGCCATTTCGTATATCAGCCTGAGATTTCCGCACCGGAAGCTGATGCCGCAGAGCAAAGTTATTAATGCCAGGGGGGCATTAAACAGCAGAATGGAGCGAATATCGTTCATTGACAGATAGAGTATACGCTTCATAAGAGCTCTTATCTCAGTCATCACACCCACTCCTTTTCACTGCGGTGAACGTAGTACTGCATGATGTCGTCAAGACTGGCACTATCAAAGACCAGTCCGCTGTACTTTTTCTCGCAGTTTTTTCTGTCGGCAGTCAGCACATCCGCACCGAAGTCCGTGACTCTGGCACTGACGAAGTCCTCACGTTCAAGCTCACCGTACTGCGCCTTTGTACACTTCATAATGGAGTGGCTGAGCAGTATATCGTCCTTGAAGCCTGTGAGGAGGATCCTGCCGTTGTCGATGAAGGTAAGTGAGTCTGCTATCTTCTCCAGGTCAGAGGTGATGTGAGAGGAAAGGAGTATGGAGTTATCCTCGTCCTGCAAGTAGCTGAGGAATATATCAAGTATCTCGCTGCGCACTACCGGATCAAGTCCCGTGGTAGCCTCGTCCATGATAAGCAGCTTTGCATGATGAGAGAGAGCAGCGGCTATCTGGTGCTTCATCTTCATGCCCTTTGAGAACTTGCCTATCTTCTTTTTCTCCGGCAGACCAAATCTCTTCATCAGCCCGTGATATACCTCACTGTCCCAGTTCCTGTACAGCGGGCGGAGTATCTTCTCCACCATTACAGGAGTGAAGGACTCGTGGAAGGGAGTCTCGTCAAATACGGCAGAGATGTCCTGTTTTATCCGTGTTTCATTGGTATCGAGGTCTTTGCCCAGCATGGTTATCTTTCCGGCGTCACGCTTTATGATACCCAGCAGAGCACGTATGGTAGTGGTCTTGCCGGCGCCGTTCTGACCGATAAATCCCATGATACTGCCCTTTGCGACGGAAAAGTTCACGTTGTCAAGGGTAAAGCCGTCGTACTTTTTGGTAAGACCGTCTATCTCTATAGCGTTGGTGTAGTCGCTCATATTATCATCCTCCGTAAATCAGTTTCATGATCTCAATAAGCTCGGAAAGCTCAACGCCTCCCTGCTTAGCTTTTTCGCAGGCAAGAGTAAGATATTCCTCAGCCTGCCGGAGATTCTCCTCCCGGAGAAACTCACGGTTCTGAGCCTTTACGAAGCTGCCCTTACCGGTATAGGACTCAATGAAGCCGTCCCTTTCAAGCTCCTCGTAGGCACGTTTTGTGGTGATTATGCTTATCCTGAGCTGCTGGGCGAGATTGCGCATAGACGGAAGGGCGTCCCCTTCAGTCAGCTCGCCGCTGAGGATAAGAGCCTTTATCTGCCCGCAGATCTGCTCGTAGATAGGCGTATTTGAAGAATTGCTTATAATAATATCCATCTGGTACCTCTTATGCGATAATGTATATATACTATATACACATTATACCATTGCAATATACACTTGTCAATACCTTTCCGAAAAAAGATAGGCCATGCAGGGAGAAATGTCAAAGCCGCAGCTCAGTTCCGGCACTTTCGTTTTCATCCGCATCCGGATTATTGCTTGACATAACAACAGCGCTATGATATAATTTTTGTGTATGCTGTTCTTATTAATATAGTAAACGGCAAAATGTTCTGGTGTTTGCCTATCCGCACGGAGCAAACGCAGGTTTGCGTATGTGCGGGGCACTTTAAATCATTAATGGTATGGACATCAGATACTTTTTGATGTTCAATACAAATAAGAAGATAATGATCCGGAAGGTGGTTTGGATATGAGCGGACCAAAGGTGGATACGGCTGAGCTTCGCCGTCAGCAGCGTGAAAGGCTGGAGGCGGAGCGCAGAAAGCGTCAGGTGCTGGCATCTGATATACAGGAGACTATAAGGGATGTACAGAGGCGCTGCAATGCGGTATGTGAGCTTTTGGAAAAGACCGGGAATTTTTCTGACAGCTCGGAAAATATGCGTAAACAGCAGACGAAGTATGAAAAGGCACTCAACAGTCTGCTGAAAGCGGTAAAGAACGGAAACGAACTGTATGATACCGTAAGTGCGAGGAATGAACTTAATTCCATACGCCGGGAACTGAATATGGATCCGGAGATAGCACACTCAATGGCTCTTATCGAAAAAAACGAGGAGCTGATGCGGATAAAGCGTGAGGCAGAGGTCATAGCCAATGCAAAGCGGAGGATACTTGAAACAATAGCGGAGGCTCCGGACACACCTGATGAAGGGATCACAGAGGAGCAGGTGAGAAGTCAGGCAGATGCCTTTGAGGAAGCTATCAGGGAACAGATGGAGAGCGGAGAGCTGCTGAAAACTCACCGCAATTCCATACTCCTTATCAGCCAGGATCTGCATGGACTGCTTGAAAGTCCTCTGTCGGCGGAGATAAGGAGCAAGCGCCTTCGCAGGCTGTATACCCAGTATCAGCAAATGGGGGCAGTCATCCGCAAGGACATGGAGCTGATGCGTGCGGCGTATAAGGAGTACTGCGACGAGTGCTTTGATAACGACTCTCCTGCTGCATCACTGACAGATTTTTCTTCAGTGAAGGAGGTCAGGGAGGCAGCGGAAAAGGTGCGTGAGCGAGCTGAGAACCGTCTGTCACAGGAGTACATAAAGCGTCAGATAGACGATGTAATGGCAAAGCACGGCTACAATATGATACATTCCGAGCTCCTGAAGGAGGCAGATGCCTCCGGACAGGCACTTTACGGAGTTGACGAGAACTCTGCAATAAACGTATTTGTATCGGATGACAACCAGGTGACAATGAGAGTAGTGGGCATCGGATTTGATTCGGATATTTCCGATGCAGAGAGCGAGAAGCTCTATCAGCAGCAGTGTGCGTTCTGTTCGCTGCATCCGCAGATAACGGCAGAGCTTGAGATGCGTGGAGTGATACTGAAAACACGCAAGCATAATCCGCCGGATAAGAAGTTCAACAAGAAGATACAGACAAGGTCAAGGAAAGACGAGAAGTCCGTGAGCAGGAGCAGGAAGGATCTCAAACGGCAGGAGCTCAGGACAATGCATAAGGAGAGTTGATAAAAATGGCAGCTATCATTTGTCCGCAGTGCGGATATGAAAATCCGGAGGGAAGCGTGATATGTGACATCTGTGCGGAGCCTCTGGGAGCGACTGAACCGCCTGTACCGGAGCCGGAGCCGGTGAGAGTACCTGCACCTGCACCCTCAGCACCGCCTGTACAGGCACAGACTGCCGTTCCGGGAGAGGGAAGGGAGTACTTCGTATTCTGTCCCGAGTCACAGACCAGGACTATGCTGCCGGACGGTAATGTGACACGTTTTTTCTGTGAAGGATGCAGAGTTGAGCATGAGATAGACGATTTTCTCTGGCAGATAGAGTCAAGGGATATTGCAGGTGAGAGCGCTCCGGCAGCGGTACAGACACCGGAGCATACCGGCGGAGACGAGCTGTGGCTGGAGGAGCTGAATACCCGGTTCAGGATAGATATAGCCAAGCCCGGCGGAACTCTCGGACGCTACGGCACATTCGGCTCACAGTATTTTCTCTCGAACAATATGCACACTGTGTCCGGAGAACACTGCCGCATAACATACGAATACGGAACATGGGTGCTTAGGCATATCAGCAACACCAACAGCACCCACTATAACGGTTTTCAGCTGGAGCGTGAAGAACCGAATATGCTTGAGGACGGCAAACTGCTGACTCTTGCGAATACAGTCACCTTCAGGGTGCATATAGGCTGATATGTATATAGACCGTATACTTTACCCGATACAGGCTCTCGGACCGGGCGACAGACTTGTAATATGGACAGCAGGCTGCTCCAGGCACTGTCCGGGCTGTGCGAATCCGGAGCTGTGGAGTACCGAGAACAGACGTCAGAGGAGCATATCCGAGATATCAAAGATAATACATACTATCGGACAGGAGACTCCCATAAGCGGAATAACGATAACAGGCGGAGAACCCTTTGAACAGCCCGGTGAAATACTCGGACTGCTGAAAGAAATAAAGGACATAACAGAGGACGTGCTGGTGTATACCGGATATACCGCTCAGCAGCTCAGCGAGACGATAAAGCCGGAGCTGCTGACTGAGCTGAAGGAGCATATAGCAGTACTTATCGACGGAAGCTACAAGGAAGAACTGAATACCCCCGATACGGTACTGAGGGGTTCATCGAATCAGAATATCATTTTCCTCCGGGAAGAGTACCGTGAGTCCTACGAGAAGTATCTTGCTGAGGGTAGGAAGATACAGAATGTATATATGGGCAGCCGGCTGGTGTCAGTGGGCATACATAACAAACAGCAGTAAGGAGTTTTATATGAAGAAGCACAGCGTCCCGAAGTGGCAGCAGGAGATCTCCAGCTTCAAGGGCATCAAAAGCACGTTTATCATCGAAGGCAATATAAACGACTTTTATCCTCTGTATGAAGGCGGAGAAATGCCTATTGCATTCGTAGACCTGAATATGACTCTGCTCCGTCTTTTCAATGAAAGGAAGGATTCACTTGACTATGAGTTCATGTTCTGCGATCCTGCAACGGGCATCTATAACAAATTCGGAGACAGATACGGCAATATCGAAGAGATGATAAACAAGTACTCAGGCAGTAACGACGGCGAACCTCTCCCATTCGGCATAGACAAGCTGTTCAAGAAGTCCTGCAAGATGGACGACATAGAGCAGCTCTCCTCAGTTATCAGGAATGCAATGGTGGATACCGAGCGTACAAAGCCTGTAGCAGTGGTGATGAATTTCGTCTCACGCTATATTTCATCTCCCACTACTCTCGAACCGGCAGAGAACAAGATGTTCCTGAATCTCCTGTTCGCATCCCTCAATGCGGCAAGGATAGCCAATGATTTCAACACCCTTATAATGATAGTTGAAAAGTTCAACGACCTTCCGGCATGGTTCTTCTACAACAATCCGAATGTACGTACCATATCCATACCCAATCCGGATAAGGATATAAGGACTATATTCATCGACAAAGAGTATCTTGAGTTCCGCAGCGATCCGGCACTGGACAAGGTGAAGGACAAGTTCATAGATGTTACCGACGGACTCAAGCACAGGGAGCTGAAGGAGCTGAGGAACCTGTATCAGAGACTTATCGCAAAGAAGCCCGATACAGAGCTGCTGGACGCTGTATCCATATACAAATACGGTATCATCGAGAATATGTGGCACTCCATAGACAAGGAGAAGATAGCCGGACTTGAGGAGCTTCTGAAGCAGCGTGTAATGGGACAGGATCAGGCTGTGAGCAAGACTGTGAATATCGTAAAGAGGGCAGTCTCCGGACTCTCCGGCTTGCAGCATTCCTCCGGACAGAACAAGCCGAGAGGTGTACTGTTCTTTGCAGGTCCCACCGGTACAGGAAAGACTGAGCTTACAAAGGCGCTGTCGGAGCAGCTCTTCGGAGACGAGAACAACTGCATCCGCTTTGATATGAGTGAGTTCTCGGAGTCCCATGCAGCACAGAAGCTGTTCGGAGCGCCTCCCGGATATGTGGGTTATGAAGCAGGAGGACAGCTCACCAATGCCATAAAGGAAAGACCTTTCTCCATACTGCTCTTTGACGAGATAGAAAAGGCACATCCGTCCATAATGGATAAGTTCCTCCAGATACTTGAAGACGGACGTATGACTGACGGTCAGGGCAATACCGTCTACTTCTCCGAGACTCTTATCATATTCACCAGCAACCTCGGAATAACCAGGCAGTATACCGACTCCGCCGGCAGGGAACACCGTGAGCAGCTTGTCTTTCCCAGTGAGAGCTACGAGGAGATACAGCCGAAGGTACTCAGTGCCATAAAGGATCACTTCAAGCCGGAGGTGCTCAACCGTATCGGCAATAACGTTATCGTGTACGACTTCATCCGTCCGGAGGCAGCGAAGGCTATCGTCCGGGGACAGGTGAAGAAGATAGGGAGCCGTATACTGAAGCAGAACAAGATAACCGTAAATGTCACCGATGCTCTGCTGGAGCATTTCTACACTCTCGCCGGACGTGACGAGGTGCTGGAGATGGGCGGACGAGGTATCGGCAACCTTATGGAGGAGCAGTTTATAAATCCCCTTGCGGAGTACATATTTGAAGCCTCCTGTGATGCAGGAGATACAGTAAAAGCAGACGCCGCAGACGGTGCCGTAGTGTTTACCAGGGAGGCGTAAGATATGTTTGTATATTCAGCACTTGTGGATATAGGAGTCAGTGAGAAGCACAATGACGACCGTGCCACCGTGAACGGAAGGATGCTGGATTCCGGAGAGATATGCGGCAGTACAGAGGAAGGATACCTTCTTGCAGCAGTATGTGACGGAGCAGGAGGAGTGCGTCAGGGCGGAAGAGCTGCACACATCTCGGCAGAACTGATAAGTCAGGAGAACCGCAGCGGACTTACTGCCGGTGAGCTGAGAGCAGCCATCGAGGACATCAACCGCCGTATCCTTGAGATATCCGATAAGGAAGACGCAAAGGGCGAGCTGATGACTACAGTAGCCGGAGTGTACATAAGCGGCGAGGACTTTATGGTCTTCAATGCCGGAGACAGCCGTGTGTACCGGCTCAGGGGACAGTATCTCCGTCAGCTCTCAAAGGATCATTCCTATGTCCAGGACCTTGTGGACATCGGAAAGATAACTCCTGAGGAAGCACAGATGCACCCTAACAAGAATATCATCAATAAGTTCATAGGTATCAACGACACGGTAAGTCCACGTATAAAGGAGTACACCGAGGACGTACTCATCGGAGACATATACATGATATGCTCTGACGGCATAAGCGATGTCCTTGACAAGGAGACTATCGCAGGTATCCTTGTACCTCACTCCCGGGATGCAGAGCTTTCAGATGCCTGCCGGGCACTCAGGGATGCAGCAGTCAGTGCAGGCAATCTTGATAATATGACTGTGATACTGATAAGAAAGGAAGGGGAGGAGTAATATGGCAAGCGACAGGATACCCACGATGCCCCAGGGTGGTAGTGAGCGCATACCCACAATGCCCCAGGGCGGAAGTGAGCGCATACCCACAATGCCCCAGGG